>NZ_RHQO01000024.1:0-30691 GCF_003935475.1 Pseudomonas sp. p99-361
GAGCGCAGCTCGCGATGCGCCGCGCGGGCGGCGCTCGATCTCACAGGCACTGAAGATGCAGCGGCTACCCTTGCCAGAAACCATAGAATTTCCCACAGGTACTACACAGGGCTTGGGGCCTATGCGGTCGAGGCAGGACTCAGATCTGCTCCAGCAACCACCCCCTGAACGCCCGCAACGACGGTAATGCCTCATTCCTCGGCGGGTAGATCAGGTAGTAACTGCGCTGGCTGGCAAAAGCTGTTCCGGGGCTGTGCAGTTCACCCTTGGCCAGTTCTTCTTCCACGAGAATGCGCGGTACCAGCCCGATGCCGATCCCGGCGCGCACGGCCTGGATCAGGTGCGAGGTGAGCTCGAAACTCGGCCCCAGGCGCATCGCCCGGTGCGGCAGGCCATGGTGGGAAAACCACTCGCCCCAGGCATGCGGGTTGTTGGCCACGTTCAGCAGCACCTCTTCGCTGATGCTGGCGGGGCTCCAGCCCTGGCGGTCGGCGCTGGCCTGCGGCGGTACGATCACCACCAGTTCCTCGGCATGCAGGCGATGGCAGACCAGCCCGGGCAGGTCGTGGCTGGCCACGCCAATGGCGGCATCGATCTCGCTGGTTTCGAAATTGATGGCTTCGATGCGTGAGTGAATGTGCACCAGCATGCCTGGGTGCGCGCTGTAGAACGCATGCAAGCGCGGCAACAGCCATTTGGAGCCGAAGGTGGGCAGGGTGGCCAGGCGCAAGGTGCCGACCCCTGACTGGTAAGCCAGCGCTTGCAGGGTGGCGCTGCGGATGCGCCCCAGCGCCTCGCTGAGCTCGCCCTGGTACAGCCGGCCGACATCGGTCAGCTGCACCTGGCGCCCTTCACGGCGGAACAGGGTCAGGCCCAATTGTTGTTCCAGTGCCTGCACCTGCCGGCTGACCGCGCTCTGGGTCAGTGACAGTTCGGCAGCGGCGCGGGTGTAGCTTTCATGCCGGGCGGCGGCCTCGAATGCCAGCAGCAGCGACATGGACGGAGTCAGGTGGCGGTAATTCATTCATAAAAGTCATTGATAGCGGCAGGATTATCCGTTTGCCCCTGAGCGCAAACTACAGGAACATTGGCTTATACGTCACCCCCGCCTGGTTTGACCCATGCCGGGGCGACAGGAATCCCGTGAATAGCCAATATCAAGAGGCCATCCTTCGATGATCGCCCAGCTGCCAACCGTTGCACCCAGCGCCAACTACCCAGAATTCCTCGAAGCCCTGCGCAACAGCGGCTTCCGTGGCCAGATCAGCGCCGACTACGCGACCCGCACGGTGTTGGCCACCGACAACTCGATCTATCAGCGCCTGCCGCAGGCTGCGGTGTTCCCGCTGGATGCCGACGATGTGGCGCGCGTGGCCACGCTGATGGCCGAAGCACGCTTTCGGCACGTCAAGCTCACCCCGCGCGGCGGGGGCACCGGCACCAACGGCCAGTCGCTGACCGATGGTATCGTCGTCGACCTGTCGCGGCACATGAACAACATCCTCGAAATCAATGTCGAGGAGCGCTGGGTGCGGGTGCAGGCCGGCACCGTCAAGGACCAGCTCAATGCTGCGCTCAAGCCGTACGGGCTGTTCTTCGCCCCTGAGCTGTCCACGTCCAACCGCGCCACCGTCGGCGGCATGATCAACACCGACGCCAGCGGCCAGGGCAGCTGTACTTATGGCAAAACCCGCGACCACGTACTGGAGTTGCACAGCGTGCTGCTCGGTGGCGAGCGCCTGCACAGCCTGCCGATCGATGAGGCCGCGCTGGAGCAGGCCTGTGCCGCGCCTGGCCGGGTGGGCGAGGTGTACCGCATGGCGCGGGACATCCAGCAAACCCAGGGCGACCTGATCGAGCGCACCTTCCCCAAGCTCAACCGCTGCCTGACCGGCTACGACCTGGCGCACCTGCGCGACGAACAGGGCCGTTTCAACCTCAATAGCGTGCTGTGCGGTGCCGAGGGCTCGCTTGGGTATGTAGTCGAAGCCAAGCTCAATGTGCTGCCGATCCCCAAGTACGCGGTACTGGTCAATGTGCGCTACACCAGCTTCATGGATGCCCTGCGCGACGCCAATGCGCTGATGGCGCACAAGCCGCTGTCCATCGAAACCGTGGACTCCAAGGTGCTCATGCTGGCGATGAAGGATATCGTCTGGCACAGCGTTGCCGAATACTTCCCGGCCGACCCCGAGCGGCCGACCTTGGGCATCAACTTGGTGGAGTTCTGCGGGGACGAGCCGGCGCAGGTCAATGCCAAGGTGCAGGCGTTCCTCCAGCACCTGCAGAGCGACACCAGTGTCGAGCGCCTGGGCCACACGCTGGCCGAGGGTTCCGAGGCCGTCACCCGTGTCTACACCATGCGCAAGCGCTCGGTGGGCCTGCTGGGTAACGTCGAGGGCGAGGTGCGCCCGCAACCTTTCGTCGAGGACACCGCGGTGCCGCCGGAGCAACTGGCCGACTACATCGCCGATTTCCGGGCCTTGCTCGATGGTTACGGCCTGGCCTACGGCATGTTCGGCCACGTGGATGCCGGCGTGCTGCACGTACGCCCCGCGCTGGACATGAAAGACCCGGCCCAGGCCGCGCTGGTCAAGCCGATTTCCGATGCGGTGGCGGCACTGACCAAACGCTATGGCGGCCTGTTGTGGGGCGAGCATGGCAAGGGCCTACGTTCGGAGTACGTGCCGGAGTATTTCGGCGAACTGTACCCAGCACTGCAGCGCCTGAAGGGCGCCTTCGACCCGCATAACCAGCTGAACCCGGGCAAGATCTGCACGCCGCCCGACAGCGCCGAAGGCCTGACCAAGGTCGATGGCGTGACCCTGCGCGGCGACCTGGACCGCAGCATCGACGAACGGGTCTGGCAAGACTTCGGCAGCGCCGTGCACTGCAACGGCAACGGTGCCTGCTACAACTACGACCCCAACGACGCCATGTGCCCCTCATGGAAAGCCACCCGTGAGCGCCAGCACTCGCCCAAGGGCCGTGCCTCGCTGATGCGCGAATGGCTGCGCCTGCAGGGCGAAGCGAACATCGACGTGCTGGCTGCGGCGCGTAACAAGGTCTCGTGGCTCAAGGGCCTGCCGGCGCGCCTGCGCAACAACCGCGCACGCAACCAGGGCCAGGCCGACTTCTCCCATGAGGTGTATGACGCCATGGCCGGTTGCCTGGCGTGCAAATCCTGCGCTGGGCAGTGCCCGATCAAGGTCAACGTGCCGGACTTCCGCTCGCGCTTTCTCGAGCTGTACCACGGCCGTTATCAGCGCCCCCTGCGCGACTACCTGATCGGCTCGCTGGAGTTCACCATCCCCTACCTGGCACACGCACCGGGGCTGTACAACGCGGTGATGGGGTCGAAATGGGTGAGCAGGCTGCTGGCCGAGAAGGTTGGCATGGTCGACAGCCCATTGATCAGCCGCTTCAACTTCCAGGCCACCCTGACCCGCTGCCGTGTTGGCGTGGCCACGGTGCCGGCGCTGCGCGAACTGACCCCGGCCCAGCGCGAGCGCAGCATCGTGCTGGTGCAGGATGCCTTCACCCGTTACTTCGAAACGCCGTTGCTTTCGGCGTTCATCGACCTGGCCAACCGCCTCGGCCACCGGGTGTTCCTGGCGCCGTATAGCGCCAACGGCAAGCCGCTGCATGTGCAGGGGTTCCTCGGTGCATTCGCCAAGGCGGCGATCCGCAATGCCAGCCAGCTCAAGGCCCTGGCCGATTGCGGCGTGCCGCTGGTGGGCCTGGACCCGGCCATGACCCTGGTGTACCGCCAGGAGTACCAGAAGGTGCCGGGCATGGACGGTTGCCCGCAGGTGCTGCTGCCGCAGGAATGGCTGATGAATGTGCTGCCCGAACAGGCACCGACCGCGCCGGGCAACTTCCGCCTGATGGCGCACTGCACCGAGAAGACCAATGTGCCGGCCAGTACCCGCCAATGGGAGCAGGTGTTTGCCCGTTTGGGGCTGAAGCTGGTGACCGAGGCCACTGGCTGCTGCGGTATGTCCGGTACCTATGGGCATGAGGCGCGCAACCAGGAAACCTCGCGGACCATCTTCGAGCAAAGCTGGGCCACCAAGCTGGACAAGGAGGGCGAACCTTTGGCTACCGGGTATTCGTGCCGCAGCCAAGTCAAGCGCATGACCGAACGCCAGATGCGCCACCCGCTGGAAGTGGTGTTGCAGTACGCTCAGCGCTGACCTTCAGCGGCGCGGGCTGCCTTGCAGCCCAGCGCGGCGTCGTTTTACCGCGCCCGGGCCTGTTGAGCCTGCCGATACAGATACAGGCTCAGCAGCAACCCACAGGCCGCAGCGGCGGCGGCAAACAGAAACATCGAGGCAAACCCGAACCCGGCCGCCACTGCGCCCACCAGAGGCCCGGTTACCCCCAGCGACAAGTCGATGAACAGCGAATACGCCCCCACCGCCGCCCCGCGGTTGGCCGCCGAGACCTGATTCACTGCCTCAACGCCCAGCGCCGGGAATACCAGCGAAAAGCCAAACCCGCTCAGTGCTGCCCCAGCCAGCGCCAGCTCCGCGCTGGGCGCCAGCCTCAGCATCAGCAGCCCCAGCGTTTCTACCGCAAGGCAGGCAATGGCCACGCGAAACCCGCCAATCCGGTTGATCAGGTTGCCGAACAGCAGGCGAGCACTGATGAAACTGGCACCGAACAGGCTCAAGGTGAGTGCGGCGTTGGCCCAGCCCTGGCTGGCGTAATACAGGGTGATGAAGGTGGCGATGGTGCCAAAGCCGATCGAGCCCAGGGCCAGCCCCGAGCCATGCGGGAAGACTTTGCCCAGCACGCTCAGGAACGGCAGGCGTACGCCATGGACGATGGGCGCAGCCTGTTTGGGCCAGGCCAGCAGCAGGCCTACCGCGCACAGCAGGATGATGCTCAGGCCCATGCTCCACAGCCCAAGGCCCTTGACCATCAGTACGCCCAGCGGCGCGCCGATGGCCAGGGCGCCGTAGCTGGCAATGCCGTTCCAGGAAATCACTTTGGCCGTGTTGGCAGCCCCGACCCGGCCGATGCCCCAGCCTATCGAGCCCGAACCCACCAGGCTTTCGGCGCTGCCCAGCACCAGTCGGCCAGCCAGCAGGCAGGCCAGGCTCCACCCGGGCAGGTGGGTCAGGAAGGCGCAGGCCAGCATGAACACGCCGCTGATGCCACAGCCGGCAAGGCCGTAGATCACGGCTTTCTTGCAGCCATGGTTGTCGATGATGCGGCTGGCGGCAGGGCGGCTGAGCAGGGTCGCCAGGTACTGCACGCTGATCACCAGGCCGGCGACGACGGTACTGAAACCCAGGTCGTTGTGTACGTAGCCGGGCAGTACGGCCAGCGGAATGCCGATGTTCAGGTAGCCAATGAAGGTGAACAGAACGATGGAGACGACTTGCAGGGTGACCGCAAGGGGGCGGGGTGAGTCGGGCATGAGGGCCTACATGGGTTCTGGACGGTGTGAAAACGTGCTGACGGGGGTGGCCCGCAAGTCAGCCGTTTTCACACAGTCGGGGATGCGCAGTTAGTCCTGGTCAGCGCTGGATTGATCGTCACCATCCTGCTCGACGGCAGCTGCCGGTTCGGCGTGGGCGGTCACGGTTGGCTCTTCTGGGTTCAGGCTTGGGAAGGGAAGATTCGGGATCTCATGCATCTCGTCGTTCCTCGCAAGTGTGAGTGAAAAGTCTGCGCCAGGCGCGTTTGAAGCTTTACAAAGCTGGGGCAGGATACACAAGTCTGGATGACAGTTTGGTTTTTTTCCCGCTCGCCGGTCGGGTTTGCGGGCGAACAGCGCACAACATCTGGCCGAAAAACGGCGGCTTTGTGGCGCGTTCGCCCGCCAGGCAGGGGGGCGCAGGGCACCGGCCTTGCCGGTGTCAGTGGGGCAGTCGCGGCTTTACTTGCGGCCTTCAGCCGATTCCGCCACCTTGTCGGTGCGCGCACACATGATGAAGTCGTTGCGGTGCAGGCCCTTGATCGAGTGGCTCCACCAGGTCACGGTCACCTTGCCCCACTCGGTCAGCAGCCCGGGGTGGTGGCCTTCGGCTTCGGCGATTTCGCCAACGGCATTGGTGAACGCCAAGGCGTGCTTGAAGTTCTTGAACAGGAAGACGCGCTCCAGCTCCATATGGCCGTCACGTACTTCGATGTTCCAGTCCGGGATCTCGCGAATCAGTTCTGCCAGCTCTTCGTCGGTGACTTTCGGCGCGTCGGCGCGGCAGGCTTCGCAATGGGCTTGGTTCAAGGCATTCATGGGGTAGTTTCCGCTTCGAGTTGTTATCGGCAAGGTCGCTCAGGCAGCAACCTTGGGTGGAAATTTAGGTGCATGCAGGCCCAGCTGCATGGCGGTGTGGACCATGCCCATGATGTCCTCGTGGGCCAGGTCGAACAGGCGTTTCATGTTCGGCAGCACGAAGTACAGGGGCTGCAGGATGTCGATGCGGTACGGTGTACGCATGGCTTCGACGGGGTCGAAGGCCTGGTGCTCGGGTTCACCAGACAAGCAATATACGGTCTCTTTGGGCGATGAAAGAATGCCGCCGCCGTAGATTTTGCAGCCTTGGGCGGTTTCCATCAGGCCGAATTCGATGGTCATCCAGTATAGGCGGGCCAGGTACACCCGTTGTTCCTTGGTCGCGGCCAGGCCCAGCTTGCCATAGGTGTGGGTGAATTCAGCGAACCAGGGGTTGGTCAGCAGCGGGCAGTGGCCAAAGATCTCGTGGAAGATGTCTGGTTCCTGCAGGTAGTCCAACTCCTGCGGGGTGCGAATGAAGGTCGCGACCGGGAAGCGCTTGCTGGCCAGCAGCTCGAAAAAGGTCTGGAAGGGGATCAGGGCAGGTACCCGGGCCACCTGCCAACCGGTGGTGGCGCCCAGCACCTTGTTGATTTCACCCAGCTGCGGAATGCGCTCATGGGGTAGGTTGAGTTGCTCGATACCGTCGAGATACTCCTGGCACGCGCGGCCTTCGATCACCTTCAGCTGGCGGGTGATCAGGGTATTCCACACAGCGTGCTCTTGCTGGGGATAATCGATAAAACCATGCGCATCGGGCTCGCGGGCCACGTAGTGCGTCTGTTTCATAGGGCTCTCCTGGTGAGGGCTTTCTTGTTATGTACGGCACATACCCAAGCATTAGGCTTTTGCTCACCGCTTTGCACGGGGGTCTGGCTGCGTTGAAATGCCTCATGGGGTGAATGTCGTAACGAAAATTTTACAAATTTCGCGAGAGTGCGGAAAATACGCCGTATTCGGCTGGCGTTTGTTCGGCTTTTGTCAGCTTATCTTTACGAATTTTCTGCGCTGTGTTGAAAAACATCGGCGTTGCGAGAGCCCTCATGCGTATCAAAGTGCACTGCCAGAATCGCATTGGCATCCTGCGGGACATCCTCAACCTGCTGGTCGAGTACGGCATCAACGTGCTGCGCGGCGAGGTGGGGGGTGACCATGGCAACGCCATCTACCTGCACTGCCCGAACCTGGTCAATTTGCAGTTCCAGGCCCTGCGCCCGAAGTTCGAGGCCATTGCCGGGGTGTTCGGCGTAAAGCGCGTGGGGCTGATGCCCAGCGAGCGCCGGCACATGGAGCTGAATGCGCTACTGGGGGCACTGGACTTCCCGGTGCTGTCGGTAGATATGGGCGGCAGCATCGTTGCGGCCAACCGTGCCGCGGCGCAGCTGTTGGGGGTGCGCGTGGACGAGGTGCCGGGCATGCCATTGGCCCGCTACGTCGAAGATTTCGACCTGCCGGAGCTGGTGCGGGCCAACAAGTCGCGTATCAACGGCCTGCGCATCCAGGTCAAGGGTGATGTGTTCCTGGCCGATATCGCGCCGCTGCAGTCCGAGCATGACGAGAGCGAGGCGCTGGCCGGTGCCGTGCTTACCCTGCACCGTGCCGACCGCATTGGCGAGCGCATCTACAACGTGCGCAAGCAGGAGTTGCGGGGTTTCGACAGCATCTTCCAGAGTTCGCGGGTGATGGCAGCCGTGGTGCGTGAAGCGCGGCGCATGGCGCCGCTGGATGCGCCGTTGCTGATCGAGGGCGAGACCGGCACCGGCAAGGAGTTGCTGGCGCGGGCGTGCCACCTGGCCAGCCCGCGCGGGCAGTCGCCATTGATGGCACTCAACTGTGCCGGGTTGCCAGAGTCGATGGCCGAGACCGAGCTGTTCGGCTATGGCCCGGGGGCATTCGAAGGTGCGCGGGCCGAGGGCAAGCTTGGGTTACTGGAACTGACTGCGGGGGGCACCTTGTTCCTTGACGGGGTGGGGGAGATGAGCCCGCGCCTGCAGGTCAAGCTGCTGCGCTTCCTGCAGGACGGGTGCTTCCGCCGGGTCGGCAGCGATGAAGAGGTATACCTGGATGTACGGGTGATCTGCGCCACCCAGGTGGACTTGTCCGAATTGTGTGCCCGGGGTGAATTCCGCCAGGACTTGTATCACCGCCTCAACGTGTTGTCGCTGCACATTCCGCCTTTGCGCGAGTGCATGGATGGCCTGGAAGGGCTGGTGCAGCATTTTATTGATCAGGCCAGCCGGCAGATCGGCTGCGCCTTGCCACGTTTGGCGCCGGCAGCCATGGACAAACTTGGGCAGTATCATTGGCCGGGTAATGTAAGGCAGTTGGAGAACGTTTTGTTCCAGGCGGTTTCATTATGCGAAGGCGGCGTGGTCAAGAGCGAGCATATTCGTTTGCCGGATTATGGCGTGCGCCAACCGCTGGGTGATTTTTCGCTGGAAGGGGATCTTTCGCAGATCGTCGGGCGCTTTGAAAAAGCGGTGCTGGAAAGTTTGATGGGCGAGTTTTCCAGTAGCCGGGCACTGGGAAAAAGATTGGGTGTTTCACATACCACCATTGCCAACAAGTTGAGAGATTATTCACTTAACAAGTCGGGCGATTAGGGGCGGGCAATAACTTTGGCACTGCTTTAAAGTTACAGGTATTGTGTCGCGAAGGGGCCCCGCAGGGCCCCGATTCAACGTCTTCACCCGTTAGAGCAGCCGTTCCCCATCACGCGGTATTCGAGGATATGCTTCTGCCCCTGGGAGTCCTCGTAGGTCATGCGCGCTGGCACGACTTCGCACACATTGGGCACTTCGCTCATGGAAATGACGCGGGCAATGTCCAGGTGCTGAGAGTAACTGTATTGTTCAACCGGAATCTGCTCGGCATCTTTGGCTTCATCGGCCAGTGCCGCGCCGCAAAGACTACCCAGTACCAATACCAGTAAAGCTTTCATTTCAAATATACCTGTCTAAGGTCGTGAGGGGGCGCGCGGCGCTAGTGGCGCCGCGTGTACATCAAGTGTCAACTAACCAGATAAAGGGAGATCAACGTGTGCCTTCGTGGGGGCTGTTACCAGTTGTTAATCGCCTTGCCGTTGCTGGCGAAGTGAATTTTATGGCCGCCACCCGGGCCGAAACAGGGGGTGTTTTGATAAAGTCTTTTAACAGAATCTGTAACAATCCATCGGTCCGTGCGTTCAGCGGCATGCCAGGCAAGCTGTAAGGCTTGCGCCAGAGCCTTCTGCCGGTACGGCCGTACCAAATTACTACCAACGTCGAATGGCTTTTGTTGCTCTGGTACAGTTACAAACGGTCCCATACAAAAACAACTATTACACCGAGGTAACACAGATGAGTGCGGCTCCACTGTATCCCGTTCGTCCCGAGGTTGCGGCCACTACGCTGACCGACGAGGCCACTTACAAGGCCATGTACCAGCAATCGGTGATCAACCCGGACGGCTTCTGGCGCGAGCAGGCCCAGCGTATCGACTGGATCAAGCCGTTCACCAAGGTCAAGCAGACCTCGTTCGACGACCACCACGTCGATATCAAATGGTTCGCCGACGGCACTCTGAACGTTTCCTCCAACTGCCTGGACCGTCATCTCGAAGAGCGCGGCGACCAGCTGGCGATCATCTGGGAAGGTGACGACCCTTCCGAGCACCGCAACATTACCTACCGCGAACTGCACGAGCAGGTCTGCAAGTTTGCCAACGCCCTGCGTGGCCAGGACGTGCACCGTGGTGACGTGGTCACCATCTACATGCCGATGATCCCCGAAGCCGTGGTCGCCATGCTGGCCTGTGCACGCATCGGGGCGATCCATTCGGTGGTGTTCGGCGGCTTCTCGCCGGAGGCGCTGGCCGGCCGGATCATCGACTGCAAGTCCAAGGTGGTGATCACTGCCGACGAGGGCCTGCGCGGTGGTCGTCGTACCCCACTCAAGGCCAACGTCGACCTGGCGTTGACCAACCCTGAAACCAACAGCGTGCAGAAAATCATCGTGTGCAAGCGCACCGGTGGCGATATCGCCTGGCACCAGCACCGCGACATCTGGTACGAAGACCTGATGAAGGTGGCTTCCAGCCATTGCGCGCCGAAAGAAATGGGCGCCGAAGAGGCGCTGTTCATCCTGTACACCTCGGGTTCCACCGGCAAGCCAAAAGGGGTGCTGCACACCACGGGCGGTTACCTGGTATATGCCGCGCTGACCCATGAGCGCGTGTTCGACTACCGCCCCGGTGAGGTGTACTGGTGCACCGCGGACGTGGGCTGGGTCACTGGCCACAGCTATATCGTCTACGGCCCGCTGGCCAACGGCGCCACCACCTTGCTGTTCGAGGGCGTGCCGAACTACCCGGACATCACCCGGGTGTCGAAGATCATCGACAAGCACAAGGTCAACATCCTCTACACCGCACCAACCGCCATCCGCGCCATGATGGCCGAAGGGCAGGCCGCTGTAGCCGGGGCCGATGGCTCCAGCCTGCGCCTGCTGGGGTCGGTGGGCGAGCCGATCAACCCGGAAGCGTGGAGCTGGTACTACAAGGCCGTGGGCAAGGAGCGCTGCCCGATCGTCGACACCTGGTGGCAGACCGAAACCGGCGGCATCCTGATCAGCCCGCTGCCGGGTGCCACCGGCCTGAAACCAGGGTCTGCGACCCGGCCGTTCTTCGGCGTGGTGCCGGCACTGGTGGACAACCTGGGCAACCTGATCGACGGTGCGGCCGAGGGCAACCTGGTGATCCTCGATTCCTGGCCTGGGCAGTCGCGTTCGCTGTATGGCGACCACGACCGTTTCGTGGATACCTATTTCAAGACCTTCCGCGGGATGTACTTCACCGGCGACGGCGCGCGCCGGGACGAGGACGGTTACTACTGGATCACCGGTCGCGTGGATGACGTGCTCAACGTGTCGGGCCACCGCATGGGCACGGCCGAGATCGAGAGTGCCATGGTGGCGCACGCCAAGGTGGCCGAAGCTGCAGTGGTGGGTGTGCCGCACGACATCAAGGGGCAGGGCATATACGTGTATGTCACCCTCAATGCGGGTGTCGAGGCCAGCGAGCAGTTGCGCCTGGAATTGAAGAACTGGGTGCGCAAAGAAATCGGCCCTATCGCTTCCCCGGATGTGATCCAGTGGGCGCCTGGGTTGCCCAAGACCCGCTCCGGCAAGATCATGCGCCGCATCCTGCGCAAGATTGCCACCGGTGAGTACGATGCGCTGGGCGATATCTCGACCCTGGCCGACCCGGGGGTGGTGCAGCACCTGATCGATACCCACAAGGCGATGAGCCTGGCATCGGCGTGATGGCGGACCGGCGTGTGCGCTGAATGACAGGGGCCGCTTTGCGGCCCATCGCGACGCAAGGCCGCTTGTGTCTCGAGAGGGGATTAGAGGCTGTCATTCACCGTTCCGCTTGTGGGAGCGGGCGTGCCCGCGAACACCGGCGGAGCCGGTGCCAGACACCGCGTCGCCTGCTTCGCGGGCAAGCCCGCTCCCACAATGAATCGCGCAGGCTTTTCAAATTTTTGAAAGACAGTCGCTCCTACAGAAACCCTGCCCGGGCAACCGGCGGGGTTTTTGCTTTACTGTTACCCGACAATCATCGGTAACCGTTCTGTCACCGGTGCCGCACAATGGCGGGGCGCGCGGAAACAAAACCGGCCCATTCCAGTGCAGCTTCATGGCATTTGCAGCCGTGCCGCTCGCCCCACTTGCCGTAATTCGAGGCTTTGCCAATAATAGGCCCAGGAATTGCTAGTTCTATAGGTTCTATTTCTTGCGCTTTTGCATATTTTGCAATGGCTGTCAACATCGCCCGCGGCGGTTTCAGGCGCTTCTATAAGTAGTTGTCGCTTTGAAGAAATATCGACTACCGGGCTGTCGTTAGAATGCCACACACTCGCTCGTGGTATGCGGCCTTGGTCGAACCCTGCGCGGCTCGCGTTGTACTCATTCGCATATCGGGCAGCCGTGATCTGCCTTGTATTGCCCCGTACCGATGGAGTTACCTGATGAAGAAGCTTGCACTGCTTGGCGCCCTGGCGCTGTCCGTGTTTTCCCTGGTGTCGCAGGCCGATGAAAAGCCGTTGAAAATCGGCATCGAGGCCGCCTACCCACCCTTCGCCTTCAAACAGCCCGACGGCAGCATCGCTGGCTTCGACTACGACATCGGCAACGCCTTGTGCGAAGAGATGAAGGCCAAGTGCACCTGGGTCGAGCAAGAATTCGATGGCCTGATTCCGGCGCTGAAGGTGCGCAAGATCGACGCCATCCTGTCGTCGATGTCGATCACCGAAGACCGCAAGAAGTCGGTCGACTTCACCAAGCGCTACTACCTGACGCCGGCGCGCCTGGTCATGAAGGAAGGCACCACCGTCAGCGACAGCCTGGACGAACTCAAGGGCAAGAAGATCGGCGTACAGCGCGGCTCGATCCACGACCGCTTCGCCAAGGAAGTGCTGGGCGCCAAAGGTGCCACCGTCGTGCCTTACGGCACCCAGAACGAAATCTACCTGGACGTGGCAGCCGGTCGCCTCGATGGCACCGTGGCTGACGCCACCCTGCTGGAAGACGGTTTCCTGAAAACCGACGCTGGCAAGGGCTTTGCCTTCGTAGGCCCGGCCTTCACCGACGCCAAGTACTTCGGTGACGGTATCGGCATTGCCGTACGCAAGGGCGACGACGCCAACCGCGAGCGCATCAACAAGGCCATCGACGCCATCCGCGCCAACGGCAAGTACCAGGAAATCGAGAAGAAGTACTTCAACTTCGACATCTACGGTCCAGACTCGAACTAAGACGTCGGGTTTACCTGTGCAATGGTGCAAACAGCAGAGGCTCTGAGGTTTGCACCATTTTTCATTCTCTAGGTCGAGGACCTCATCATGTTGAAAGGCTACGGGGCAGTCATCCTCGACGGGGCGTGGCTGACGCTGCAGCTTGCCCTGTCGTCGATGGCCCTGGCCATCGTGCTCGGCCTGATCGGTGTGGCGCTGCGCTTGTCGCCGGTGCGCTGGCTGGCCTGGCTTGGCGACCTGTATTCCACGGTCATCCGTGGCATTCCGGACCTGGTCCTGATCCTGCTGATCTTCTACGGCGGGCAAGACATCATCAACCGGGTGGCGCCGCTGCTCGGCTACGAAGACTACATCGACCTCAACCCGCTGATCGCGGGCATCGGTACCCTGGGCTTCATCTTCGGTGCCTACCTGTCGGAAACCTTCCGCGGCGCCTTCCTCGGCATTCCCAAGGGGCAGGCCGAGGCGGGGCTCGCCTATGGCATGAGCGCGCGCCAGGTGTTCTTCCGTATCCAGGTTCCGCAAATGATCCGCCTGGCGATTCCTGGTTTCACCAACAACTGGCTGGTGCTGACCAAAGCCACCGCGCTGATTTCGGTGGTCGGCCTGCAGGACATGATGTTCAAGGCCAAACAGGCGGCCGACGCCACGCGCGAGCCGTTCACCTTCTTCCTGGCGGTGGCCGCGTTGTACCTGGTGCTGACCAGTGTTTCGCTGCTGGCCCTGAAGTTTCTGGAGCGCCGCTACTCGGTGGGCGTCAAGGTGGCTGAACTATGATCTTCGACTACAACGTCATCTGGGAGGCGTTGCCGATGTACTTCGGCGGCCTGCTGACCACCCTCAAGCTGCTGGCCATTTCGTTGTTCTTCGGCTTGCTGGGGGCTATTCCGTTGGGCTTGATGCGGGTGTCGCGGCAGCCGGTGGTCAACTTCACCGCCTGGCTCTATACCTATGTGATCCGCGGGACGCCGATGCTGGTGCAGCTGTTTCTGATCTACTACGGCTTGGCCCAGTTCGAAGCGGTACGCGACAGTGTCTTCTGGCCGCTGTTGTCCAGCGCCACGTTCTGTGCGTGCCTGGCGTTTGGCATCAACACCAGTGCCTACACCGCAGAAATCATCGCCGGCAGCCTCAAGGCCACGCCGCATGGCGAGATCGAGGCGGCCAAGGCCATGGGCATGTCACGCATGAAGATGTACCGCCGCATCCTGCTGCCTTCGGCCCTGCGCCGGGCGCTGCCGCAGTACAGCAACGAAGTGATCATGATGCTGCAGACCACCAGCCTGGCGTCGATCGTCACCCTGATCGACATAACCGGCGCCGCACGCACGGTCAATGCGCAGTACTACCTGCCTTTCGAGGCCTATATCACGGCGGGCGTGTTCTACCTGTGCCTGACCTTCATCCTGGTGCGCCTGTTCAAGATGGCCGAACGCCGCTGGCTCGGCTACCTGGCGCCACGCAAGCACTGACCGCTTTGTGAGAATCGACAGCATGTACAAACTCGAAGTCCAAGACCTGCACAAGCGCTACGGCAGCCATGAAGTACTCAAGGGCGTGTCGCTGGCGGCCAAGGCCGGCGACGTCATCAGCATCATCGGCTCCAGCGGTTCGGGCAAGTCGACCTTCCTGCGTTGCATCAACCTGCTGGAGCAGCCGCACGCCGGCAAGATCCTGCTCAACAACGAAGAGCTCAGGCTGGTCGCTGGCAAGGACGGCGCGCTGAAGGCCGCAGACCCGCGTCAGTTGCAGCGCATGCGCTCGCGGCTGTCGATGGTGTTTCAGCATTTCAACCTGTGGTCGCACATGACCGCGCTGGAGAACATCATCGAGGCGCCGGTGCATGTGTTGGGCGTGAACCGCAAGGAAGCCCTGGAAAAGGCCGAGCACTACCTGGCCAAGGTGGGTGTCGCCCACCGCAAGGACGCCTTCCCGGGGCACATGTCTGGCGGGGAGCAACAACGTGTGGCAATTGCCCGCGCCCTGGCGGTGGAGCCTGAGGTTATGCTGTTCGACGAGCCGACTTCGGCACTCGACCCCGAGCTGGTCGGCGATGTGCTGAAGGTAATGCAGGCGCTGGCCCAGGAAGGCCGGACCATGGTCGTGGTCACCCACGAAATGGGCTTTGCCCGCGAGGTGTCCAACCAGTTGGTGTTCTTGCACAAGGGGCTGGTGGAAGAGACCGGCTGCCCGCGTGAAGTGCTGGCCAACCCGCAGTCGGAACGCCTGAAGCAGTTCCTCTCCGGCAGCCTGAAGTAAAAGCTGCATTTTTGCACCAGAATAGGGCATGCTGCGCGGCGAGCGCGGCCTGACCCGGCGCACAGACTCGAACGACCTCAGGTTTCGGACCGTACCTTATGACCACCCAGCGAATCGGTTTTCTCATCTGGCCCAGCACCAGGCCCTTGACCCTGGCGCTGGCCGAGGAAGTGTTGCAGGTGGCGCAGCGGGTGCATCCGGACGTGGTCTACGAACTGTCGTTCCTGCAGGCCGAGCCTGCGCCGGAAGGTGCCTGGCGCCTGCCAGGCGAGCCCTGGAACGGTGGCCTGGAAGGTTGTCACAAGCTGTTCCTGCTGGCAGACGAGCCACCCGTGGCGGTAGGGGCTGCGTTGTCGGCCGCGCTCAAGCAGCTGGCGCGCAGCGGCTGCATGATCGGGGGGCTTGCAGCCGGTGTGTACCCGCTGGCGATGCTGGGTTTGCTCGATGGTTACCGGGCTGCCGTGCACTGGCGTTGGCAGGATGATTTTGCCGAGCGCTTCCCCAGGGTCATCGCCACCAGCCACCTGTTTGACTGGGATCGTGACCGCCTCACGGCGTGCGGCGGCATGGCCGTTACCGACCTGCTGCTGGCGGTGCTGGCCCGCGATCACGGCGCCGAGCTTGCCGGTGCGGTGTCGGAGGAACTGGTGGTCGAGCGTATCCGCGAGGGGGGCGAGCGCCAACGTATTCCGCTGCAGAATCGTCTCGGCTCCAGCCACCCCAAGCTGACCCAGGCGGTGTTGCTGATGGAAGCCAATATCGAAGAACCGCTGACCACCGACGAAATTGCCCAGCACGTATGCGTCTCGCGCCGGCAGTTGGAGCGCATTTTCAAGCAGTACCTGAACCGCGTGCCGAGCCAGTACTACCTGGAGCTGCGGCTGAACAAGGCGCGGCAGATGCTGATGCAGACCAGCAAATCGATCATCCAGATCGGGCTTTCCTGTGGTTTCTCGTCGGGGCCGCATTTTTCCAGTGCGTACCGCAATTTCTTTGGTGCTACGCCGCGGGAAGACCGTAACCAGCGGCGTAGCAGCAGCCCGTTCGAGTTGAGTTCGGCGCCGGCTGAAAAGGGTTGATAGCTCGGTTGGGGCCGGGGTGTATGCCTTGAGGGTGATGGTGGGGCGGATATCGTGCGCCGCGCTACTAGAACAACATCATGCACCCGCCACGGCGCTATACCAACGCCTCACACCCGCTACGGCATAAAAATATCGGCTTGCACCTTCTACTCCTTGATCTCCAGGTGAACACCCGTTCACCCAGCCCCCTCTCTCCCGTACACTGCGCGATTGCGACAGTGTTTGTCGCATTGCCGAAAACCTTGCTAAAACTGGGTTTTGCGCTGTAACAAGTTGTCGCTTGGCCGCAAGGACAGGCGCAGATCAGTCCTTACAATCCCCCCCATCGCTCGCCACTTCCAGGCCAGCGTTCCTCTTCAGGAGACTCAGATGTCCGTTGAGCAAGCCCCGGTGCAACGTGCCGATTTCGACCAGGTCATGGTCCCCAACTATTCTCCGGCGGCCTTCATTCCTGTGCGAGGCGAGGGTTCCCGTGTCTGGGACCAGTCCGGTCGCGAGTTGATCGACTTTGCCGGCGGCATCGCGGTAAACGCCCTGGGCCACTGCCACCCGGCGCTGGTCAAGGCCCTGACCGAGCAGGCCAACACCCTCTGGCACGTCTCCAACGTATTCACCAACGAACCGGCACTGCGCCTGGCCCACAAGCTGGTAAACGCCACCTTTGCCGACCGTGCGTTCTTCTGCAACTCCGGCGCCGAGGCCAACGAGGCTGCCTTCAAGCTGGCCCGCCGGGTTGCCCATGACCGCTTCGGCCCTGAAAAGCACGAAATCATCGCCACCGTGAACAGTTTCCACGGTCGTACCCTGTTTACCGTCAGCGTCGGCGGCCAGCCGAAGTACTCCGATGGCTTCGGCCCGAAGATCACCGGCATCAGCCACGTGCCGTACAACGACCTGGAAGCGTTGAAGGCACAGATTTCCGACAAGACGTGCGCCGTGGTGATCGAGCCGATCCAGGGTGAGAGCGGCGTGGTGCCGGCCGACAAGGCTTACCTGGAAGGCGCTCGCAAGCTGTGTGACGAGCACAATGCCCTGCTGATCTTCGACGAAGTGCAGACGGGTGTGGGCCGTACCGGCTCGCTGTATGCCTACCAGCACTACGGCGTGACCCCGGATATCCTCACCAGCGCCAAGAGCCTGGGCGGTGGCTTCCCGATCGGCGCCATGCTGACCACCACCGAGCTGGCCAAGCACCTGACTGTGGGCACCCACGGCACCACCTACGGCGGCAACCCGCTGGGCTGCGCGGTTGCCTGCGCGGTGCTGGACGTGGTCAACACCCCGGAAACCCTGGCCGGCATCAAGGCCAAGCACGCGCGGTTCAAGGCCCGCCTGGAGCAGATCGGGCAGAAGTACAACCTGTTCAGCCAGGTGCGTGGTGTTGGCCTGCTGCTGGGTTGCGTGTTGGCCGAGGCCTGGCAAGGCAAGGCCAAGGACGTACTCAATGCCGCCGAGAAAGAAGGCGTGATGGTGCTGCAGGCCGGTCCGGACGTGGTCCGCTTCGCGCCAAGCCTGGTGGTTGAAGACGCCGATATCGATGCAGGCCTGGACCGCTTCGAGCGCGCCGTTGCCACGCTGACCCAAGGCTGATCCGCCTGCGGTCCCTTCGCCGGCCGCAGCCAAGGTTGTACCAGGCCGGCGATTTGCGATTCCACAGCAGGTGCCCATGCGCCTGCCGTTTTTCCGTGCCGCCATGAGCGGCCCGTATTCCAAAGGAGTGACACCATGCTGGTGATGCGCCCCGCGCAAATGGCTGACCTGAACGAAGTGCAGCGCATGGCTGCCGACAGCCCCATTGGTGTCACCTCGCTGCCGGACGACTCTGCTCGCCTGGGCGACAAGATTGCCGCCTCCGAGACGTCCTTCGCCGCGGAGGTCAGCTTCAATGGCGAGGAAAGCTACTTCTTCGTGCTCGAAGACAGCGAAACCGGCAAGCTCGCCGGCTGCTCGGCCATCGTGGCCTCGGCTGGCTACTCCGAGCCGTTCTACAGTTTTCGCAACGAGACCTTCGTGCACGCCTCGCGCGAGCTGAAGATCCACAACAAGATCCACGTGCTCTCGCTGTGCCATGACCTGACCGGCAACAGCCTGCTGACCAGTTTCTACGTGTTGCCAGAGCTGGTGAACAGCGGCTGGGCCGAACTCAATTCCCGCGGCCGCCTGCTGTTCATGGCTGCGCACCCGGAACGCTTCGCTGACTCGGTGGTGACCGAGATCGTCGGTTACAGCGACGAAAAGGGCGAATCGCCATTCTGGGATGCGATCGGGCGCAATTTCTTCGACCTCAACTATGCCGATGCCGAGCGCCTGTGCGGCCTGAAGAGCCGCACCTTTCTCGCCGAACTCATGCCGCACTACCCGATCTACGTGCCGCTGCTGCCAGACCTGGCGCAGGAAGCCATGGGCCAGGTGCACCCGCGGGCGCAGATCACCTTCGACATCCTCATGCGGGAGGGCTTCGAGACCGAGCACTACATCGACATATTCGACGGCGGCCCAACCCTGCATGCGCGTACCTCGGGCATCCGCTCGATCGCCCAGAGCCGGGTGGCCCCAGTGAAAATCGACGACGTGCCAACCAAGGGCGGGCGCCCGTACCTGGTGTGCAACGGCCTGTTGCAGGACTACCGGGCAGTGCTGCTGGAGCTGGATTGGGTGCCCGGCAAGCCGGTCAGCCTGAGCGTTGCAGCAGCCGAGGCGCTGGGCGTGGGCGAGGGCGCCAGCGTGCGCCTGGTGGCGGCCTGAGGCCTGGCAACAGGCGTTTCGGGATTGATGCGTTAGCAGAGTTTCGCGCCGGCCCATGCCGCCGCACAAGGAGATAGCATGATCGTTCGTCCTGTACGCAGCAGCGATTTGCCTGCGTTGATCGAATTGGCACGCAGCACCGGCACCACCGGGCTGACCACGCTGCCGGCCAACGAAGAGCGCCTGGAGCATCGCGTAGGTTGGGCGGAAAAGAGCTTTCGGGGCGAGGCCGAGCGCGGCGACACCGACTACCTGTTCGTGCTGGAAAACGACGAAGGCCTGGTGGTAGGCATCAGTGCCATCGCCGGTGCCGTTGGCTTGCGCGAGCCTTGGTACAACTACCGGGTCGGCCTGACCGTCAGTGCCTCGCAGGAGCTGAAGATCTACCGCGAAATCCCTACGCTGTTTCTGGCCAACGACCTGACCGGCAACTCCGAGCTGTGCTCGCTGTTCCTGCGCAGCGACTACCGTGCCGGGCTCAACGGCCGCTTGCTGTCGCGGGCGCGCATGCTGTTCATTGCCGAGTTCCCCGAGTTGTTCGGCAAGAAGATCATCGCCGAAATGCGCGGCATGTCGGATGAGCAGGGGCGTTCGCCGTTCTGGGAAAGCCTGGGCCGGCACTTCTTCAAGATGGAGTTCAGCCAGGCGGACTACCTGACCGGCGTGGGCAACAAGTCGTTCATCGCCGAGCTGATGCCGAAGTTCCCGCTGTACACCTGCTTCCTGTCAGACGCGGCGCGCAACGTGATCGGCCGTGTGCACAAGGACACCGAGCCGGCACTGGCCATGCTCAAGCAGGAAGGTTTCACTTACCAGGGCTATGTCGACATTTTCGACGCCGGCCCCGCCATCGAGTGTGACACCGGCAGGATCCGCGCCGTGCGCGACAGCCAGACGCTGGTGCTGGCGGTTGGCACGCCGGGCGATGACGCCACCCCCTACATCATCCACAACCGCAAGCGCGACGACTGCCGTATCACCGCTGCACCTGCGCGTCTGGCCGCCGGAACCCTGGTGGTCGACCCGCTGACCGCCAAACGCCTGCGCATGGGCGCTGGCGACAATGTGCGCGCTGTGCCCATGTCGGCGAGCCGGGAGGGCTAATAAATGACCACGCACTACATCGCCGGCAATTGGCAGGCCGGCCAGGGCGAGCCCCTGCAATCGCTGAACCCGGTCACCCAGGCCGTGATCTGGCAGGGGCAGGGCGCCGACGCCAGCCAGGTCGGCGCCGCCGTAAAGGCTGCGCGCCAGGCGTTCCCAGCCTGGGCGCAACTGAGCCTGGACGCGCGCATCGGTGTGCTGGAGCAGTTTGCCGCACAGTTGAAGGCGCATGCCGAAGCCATGGCCCAGTGCATTGGCGAGGAAACCGGCAAGCCGCTGTGGGAATCGGCCACCGAAGTGACCAGCATGGTCAACAAGGTGGCCATTTCCATACAAAGTTACCGTGAGCGCACCGGTGAAAAGAGCGGCCCGCTGGCCGATGCCACGGCAGTGCTGCGGCACAAGCCCCATGGTGTGGCCGCGGTGTTCGGCCCTTACAACTTCCCTGGCCACCTGCCGAACGGGCATATCGTTCCGGCGCTGCTGGCGGGCAACTGCGTGGTGTTCAAACCGAGTGAGCTGACCCCCAAGGTGGCGGAACTGACAGTGCACTGCTGGATCGCCGCCGGCCTGCCGGCGGGTGTGCTGAACCTGGTTCAGGGCGGGCGTGAAACCGGTGTGGCACTGGCTGGCGACCCAGGTATCGATGGCGTGTTCTTCACCGGTTCCAGCCGCACTGGCAACCTGTTGCACCAGCAGTTTGCCGGGCGCCCGGACAAGATCCTGGCGCTGGAAATGGGTGGCAACAACCCATTGCTGGTAGACGAGGTCAAGGACCTCGACGCTGCGGTTTACACCATCATTCAGTCGGCGTTCATTTCCGCCGGCCAGCGCTGCACCTGCGCACGTCGCCTGCTGGTGCCCCAGGGTGCCTGGGGCGATGCGCTGCTCGCGCGCCTGGTAGAGGTGTGCAGAACCATCACGGTGGGGGCGTTCGATGAACAGCCGGCACCGTTCATGGGCTCGGTGATTTCGCTGCAGGCCGCGCAGGCGCTGCTGGCTGCCCAGGCCGAACTGGCCGCCAAGGGTGGCGTGAAACTGCTGGAAATGACGCAGCCGCAAGCCGATGCCGCATTGCTTACCCCTGGCATCATCGATGTCAGCGCCGTGGCACAGCGCCCGGATGAAGAGTTCTTCGGGCCGCTGCTGCAAGTGGTCCGCTATGCCGATTTCGATGCGGCCATCGATGAAGCCAACAACACCCAGTACGGCCTGGCTGCCGGCTTGCTGTCCGATTCGCGCGCCCGCTACCAGCATTTCTGGCTGCGCAGCCGCGCCGGCATCGTCAACTGGAACAAGCAACTGACCGGTGCAGCCAGCAGCGCACCCTTCGGTGGCGTCGGTGCCAGTGGCAACCATCGCGCCAGTGCCTATTACGCGGCCGACTACTGCGCTTACCCCGTGGCTTCGCTGGAGACTGCCAGCCTTGCCTTGCCGGCCACCCTTACGCCGGGCGTCACCCTATAACAACAGGTCACGGAGCCTTGCCGATGAAATCCTATGAAGTGAATTTTGATGGCCTGGTGGGGCCTACCCACAACTACGGCGGCCTGTCCTACGGTAACGTGGCTTCGCAAAGCAACAGCCAGCAAGGCTCCAGCCCGCGGGAAGCTGCACGCCAGGGCCTGGCGAAGATGAAGGCATTGGCCGACATGGGCTTCAAGCAGGGCGTGCTGGCGCCGCAGGAGCGCCCGGATGTGGCCGCGCTCCGCCGTCTGGGCTTCAGCGGCAGCGATGCCGACGTGATCCAGCGCGCTGCCAAAGAGGCCATGCCGTTGCTGGTGGCCACCTGTTCGGCTTCGAGCATGTGGGTGGCCAACGCTGCCACGGTCAGCCCCAGTGCCGACACCGCCGATGGCCGCGTGCACTTCACTGCCGCCAACCTCAATTGCAAATACCACCGCAGCATCGAGCACCCGACCACCAGTCGCGTGCTGGCCGCGATGTTCAACGACGAGCAACGCTTCGCCCACCACCCGGCGTTGCCTGCCGTGGCGCAGTTCGGTGACGAGGGCGCTGCCAACCATACGCGCTTCTGCCGCGCCTATGGGGAGGCTGGCGTGGAGTTCTTCGTCTACGGCCGCAGTGCATTCGACAGCCGTTACCCGGCACCGCAGAAATACCCCGCCCGGCAGACCCTGGAGGCCTCGCAGGCCGTGGCCCGTTTGCATGGCCTGCATGAGGACGGGGTGGTCTACGCTCAACAGAACCCGGCAGTGATCGACCAGGGCGTGTTCCACAATGACGTGATTGCGGTGGGCAATGGCGAGGTGCTGTTCTACCACGAGGACGCTTTCCTCGAGACTGACACGGTACTGGGCCAGTTGCGCGCTAAACTGGCCAGCAAGGGCGGCCGTTTCCAGGCCATCTGCGTGCCGCGCTCGGCAGTGGCGGTAGAGGATGCAGTGCGTTCCTATCTGTTCAACAGCCAGTTGCTCAGCCGTGACGACGGCTCCATGCTGCTGGTGGTGCCGGAAGAGTGCCGCAACAATGAACGCGTCTGGGCGTACCTTGGGCAGTTGACCCGCCAGGGCGGCCCGGTGAAGGAGGTCAAGGTGTTCGACCTCAAGCAGAGCATGCAGAACGGCGGTGGCCCGGCTTGCCTGCGTTTGCGCGTGGCCTTGAATGAAACGGAACTGGCGGCGGTCAACCAAGGCGTTATCATGACCGCCCCGCTGTACGACACCCTGCTGCAATGGGTCGACAAGCACTACCGTGATCGCCTGGTCGAGGCGGACCTGGCCGACCCGCAACTGCTGGTGGAGTGCCGTACCGCACTGGATGAATTGACCCAGATTCTGAAGTTGGGCTCGGTGTACCCGTTCCAACGCCAACCTTGAAGAGAGAATTGTAATGACCGACGCCCTGCGCCTGATCCTCGAAGATGAAGACGGCACCCAGCTCGAAACCTCCTGCACCCGTTTTGCCGTGGTCTGGCAAGGCAAGGAAGTGTGGATCCAGCAGGATGGCCGCGGCCAGTTGCTGATCGGTGTGGATGTCGAGGAAGGCGACGCCGAGTACGCCAACCTGCTGCTGCGGCCCATGGCCACCAACTTGGTCAGCCTGCAGCTGGAAATGGAACCTGCAGAGCTTGGCGAAGACGACGATCACGTCCATGGCCCCGACTGCGGCCACACCCACTAAGGAAGTTCCTATGCTCGCCCTTGGTAAATTGCTTGAGCTGACCCTCACCGATCACGAACCGGCCGAGAAGACCCAAGTGACCACCAAGGGCACGCGTTTGCGCTGGCTAGGGGAGGGGGCGCTCGAAGTGCGCCCACCCGACAGCGAGGATTGCGGCCTGGACTTGCTGTTGTCTGCCGGTATTCATGGTAACGAGACAGCGCCGATCGAGTTGCTCGAACGGCTGCTGCATGGCGTGGCCGACGGGTCGATCAAGCCCAAGGCGCGGGTGTTGTTCCTGTTCGGCAACCCGGTGGCGATGCGCAAGGGTGAGCGTTTCATCGAACAGGACATCAACCGCCTGTTCAACGGGCGCCACGAGCTGTCCAGCGGTTTCGAGGCGTTGCGTGCGGCCGAGCTCGAGCAGTTCGCCCGGGTGTTCTTCAGCAAGCCGGGGCGCAGCCGCCTGCATTACGATCTGCATACTGCCATCCGCGGTTCGAAGATCGAGCAGTTTGCCTTGTACCCCTATAAAGAGGGGCGCCAGCACTCTCGTCGCCAACTGGCACGCCTGGCAGCGGCGGGCATGCAGGCGGTATTGCTGCAAAGCAAGCCTTCCATCACCTTCAGCGCCTTTACCTACGAACAGCTGGAGGCTGAAGCGTTCACCCTGGAGCTGGGCAAGGCCCGCCCGTTCGGCCAGAACGAGCAAGTCAACCTCGACAAGCTCGAAGACCGCCTGATCAGGATCATCACGGCTGAAGAACCCGAAGACGAAGACTCGCTGGAAGGCCTGCAGCTGTTCAGTGTCTCCCGCGAAATCATCAAGCACAGCGACAGCTTTCACCTGCACCTGCCGGCGGATATCGAGAATTTTTCCGAACTGAGCAAAGGTTACCTGCTGGCTGAAGACCTGGCCGAGATGCGTTGGGTGGTCGAGGAAGAGGGCGCGCGCATCATCTTCCCCAACCCCAAGGTCAAGAATGGCCTCAGGGCAGGGCTTCTGATCGTGCCCGATGCAGGGCAGCGGTTGAGCTGAGGCGTTGCTTACAGTTGCGTGCGCAGTTCCAGTTGCAGTGCCTGGCGTAATCCGTTTTCAGTGAAAGCGGCGGGGTTGGTGTTAAGCGCAGTAGCGCCCCCAAAGTTGAATCTGCAGTCGGTGGGCAAGCCGATGCTTTGCAGTAACAGGTTGTCTACCGGGTAGGCGCCGTAAGTGCCCTGAACCTCTGTCTGGCCTGGGAATACGGTGCCGGTCATGGAATTCCAGCCCTGGCACAGGCAGCGGTACAGGTCCAGCAGCGGCAATTGGGTTGCCGTCGACCAGTTCGGGTTGTAGGCCAGCATGCCACCGCTGTAGCCCCAGCTGCTCTGGTTTTCGTTGATGATGAAGTGGCCTTCGTCTTCGTCCTGCTCGTCATCGCTGGGCGTGTAGCAAGTGAACTGTTGCCTGGCCGCTTCGCTCACCCTGATCGGTTTTCCGGTATGCCCGGCCTTGTTGTCCAGGCCTGCCAGCAGTGCTTGGCCGCACGGCAATTTGCGCATCAGCACCAGCGCATCTTCTACCGCCCGGCGGAACGCCTCATCACCCGTCACTTGCACACCGATGCGGCCTAGCGCCTGATGCTCGGCCGCTACAGGCTGGGCCAGGTGCGCATCGTACGCCGTGTTGCGGTAGAGCACGGTGCTGGAATTGGCCTGGCCAAGCAGGCAGTGGCCGGTGACATTGACCACCGCATTGCCTTTGTCGATCAGGACAGGGCCGCTACCGACGACTACCTGGTGCGTGCCGGTGTGCGCATCAATGTGCACCATGCCGGCCCCTGTCTCGATGCTGTTGCCGCTGCCGATCATGTCGATCAGTACCGGCTTGCGGACCTGCCCGGTAATGACCACCTGGTGCCCGCCATCGGTCAGGCGAATGGCAATGGCTTCAGCGGTATGCTGGGCGACCATGAATAGCGCGCCGTTGACCGTGACTTCCAGCAAGCAGTCGTGGGTCGTGATCTGCACACGTTTTTGCCGTGCATCCGAACCTGTGGCGCGCGGGGCGACATTGAACACCAGCAGCTCGGTGCTGGGCGCCAGGCGACGGTAACGTCGCCCCAGCGCATAGGCGCGTTCCAGTGTGATACGCACATTGCCATCAGCCTGTATGTACTTCACCTCTGTCTGCTGCTGGGGGTGGTCCTTGTTGATGAATGCGGTGTGGTGGCTGCCAGCCTGTCGATCGTCGAGGTAATAGACGGGGCTGGCATTGATCAATGGCGTAGGGTGGGGGAGCGGGTGTGGGTCCGAGTGCAGTTTGGACAGGTTCAGCTCAGGCATGGCGCATTCCGGTATCGAGAAGAAAGGCGCAGCATCCCCTTTGGGCTGGGTGCCCAGGTATTGCTTATGTACCGCCAGCGTGGCCGTGCAGCGCTGCCAGGCGACCTTGACAGTGTCGATGAACGGCATTTCATCCGCACAATGCCGTTCTGGTGTACAAACACACTGTATCTCCTGTTCAGGCTGGCTATAATGGCGCCCTTTGCCGTCGTTTCGTCGATTCGACGTATTAGCCCAAACGGCCGCCGTTTCCGTGGAAGAACCTATGAAAAGCGCAGAAATCCGTGAAGCCTTCCTTCGCTTCTTCGAAGAGCAGGGCCATACCCGAGTTGCCTCCAGTTCGCTGATCCCGAACAACGACCCCACCCTGCTGTTCACCAACGCAGGCATGAACCAGTTCAAGGACTGCTTCCTCGGTGCCGAGAAGCGTGCCTATACCCGTGCGGTCAGTAGCCAGAAGTGCGTGCGCGCGGGCGGCAAGCACAACGACCTGGAAAACGTCGGTTACACCGCGCGTCACCACACGTTCTTCGAAATGCTGGGCAACTTCAGCTTCGGCGACTACTTCAAGCGCGACGCCATCACCTTCGCCTGGACCTTCCTGACCTCGGAAAAATGGCTGAACCTGCCCAAGGAAAAGCTCTGGGTCACGGTCTACGCCACCGACGACGAAGCCTACGACATCTGGACCAAGGAAGTAGGCGTGCCTGCCGAGCGCATGGTGCGCATCGGTGACAACAAGGGCGCCCCCTACGCATCCGACAACTTCTGGACCATGGGCGATACTGGCCCGTGCGGCCCATGCACCGAGATCTTCTACGACCACGGCCCGGACATCTGGGGTGGTCCGCCCGGTTCGCCGGAAGAAGACGGTGACCGCTACATCGAGATCTGGAACAACGTCTTCATGCAGTTCAACCGCACTGCCGATGGCGTGCTGCACCCACTGCCAGCGCCGTCGGTGGACACCGGCATGGGCCTGGAGCGTGTCAGCGCCGTGCTGCAGCACGTGCACTCCAACTACGAGATCGACCTGTTCCAGAACCTGCTGGCAGCGGCGGCCAAGGCCATCGGTTGCAGCAATGACGGCCAGGCTTCGCTGAAAGTGGTGGCCGACCACATCCGCTCCTGCGGCTTCCTGATTGCCGACGGCGTGCTGCCATCCAACGAAGGCCGTGGCTATGTACTGCGCCGCATCATCCGCCGCGCTTGCCGCCACGGTAACAAGCTGGGCGCCAAGGGCAGCTTCTTCTACCAGATCGTTGCTGCCCTGGTGGCCGAAATGGGCGAAGCCTTCCCCGAGCTGACCAGCCAGCAAGCGCACATCGAGCGCGTGCTCAAGGCCGAAGAAGAGCAGTTCGCCAAGACCCTGGAGCAGGGCCTGCGCATCCTCGAGCAAGATCTGGCCCAGTTGCAAGGCGCCGTGGTACCCGGCGATGTGGTGTTCAAGCTGTATGACACCTACGGTTTCCCGATGGACCTGACGGCCGACATTGCCCGTGAGCGCGAGTTGACCATCGACGAAGCCGGCTTCGAGCGTGAAATGGACGCCCAGCGTGAGCGCGCCCGTTCTGCCAGCGCCTTCGGCATGGACTACAACAGCCTGGTCAAGGTCGACAGCGCCACCGAGTTCCTCGGTTACGACGCAACCGAAGGCCAGGGCAAGATCATCGCCTTGTACAAGGACGGCCAATCGGTCGACCAGCTGGGGGTGGGCGAGCAGGGCGTAGTGGTGCTGGACCGCACGCCGTTCTACGCCGAGTCCGGCGGCCAGGTGGGTGACAGCGGGTACCTGCAGGCGGGTGCTGCACGCTTTGACGTACGTGATACCACCAAGACCGGCGGGGCCTTCCTGCACCACGGTGTGGTCACCAGCGGTGCGCTGCTGATCGGTGCGCCGGTGGAGGCCAAGGTCGATGCAGACGTTCAGCACGCCACCTCGCTGAACCACTCGGCTACCCACCTGCTGCACGAAGCGTTGCGTCAGGTGCTGGGCGAGCACGTGCAACAGAAGGGCTCGCTGGTCGACAGCCAGCGCCTGCGTTTCGACTTCAGCCACTTCGAAGCGGTGAAGCCGGAGCAGCTCAAGCAGCTGGAAGACATCGTCAACCGCGAAGTGCGCAAGAACACGCCGGTCGAGACCGAACTGACCGACATCGAAACCGCCAAGGCCAAAGGTGCCATGGCGCTGTTCGGTGAGAAATACGGCGATACCGTGCGCGTGCTGACCATGGGTGGCGATTTCTCGGTAGAGCTGTGTGGCGGTATCCACGCCAAGCGTACCGGTGACATCAGCCTGTTCAAGATCATCAGCGAAGGCGGCGTGGCCTCTGGCGTACGCCGTATCGAAGCAGTCACCGGCGCCGCTGCGCTGGCCTACCTGAACGCTGCCGAAGAGCAGGTCAAGGAAGCCGCGCAACTGGTCAAGGGTAACCGTGACAACCTGATCGACAAGTTGTCGGCTGTGCTTGAGCGCAACCGTCAGCTGGAGAAGCAGCTGGAACAGCTGCAGGCCAAGGCCGCCAGCGCCGCAGGGGACGATCTCTCCAACGCGGCTGTTGAGGTCAAGGGTGCCAAGGTCCTCGCCGCCCGCCTGGATGGGCAGGATGGCAAGGCCCTGCTGGCCCTGGTCGATCAGTTGAAGAACAAGCTCGGCCACGCAGTGATCCTGCTGGGCAGCGAGCATGAGGGCAAGGTCGTGTTGGTGGCCGGCGTGACCAAGGACCTCTCCAGCCAACTCAAGGCTGGCGATCTGATGAAGCAAGCCGCTGCGGCGGTGGGTGGCAAGGGCGGTGGCCGTCCGGACATGGCCCAGGGCGGTGGCGTCGACGTCGCTGCGCTGGACAAGGCCCTGGCGCTGGCCGTGCCATTCGCAGAGCAGGGACTTTGAGATGAAGGGGTAGGCGGTTCAGTGGCGGGTGCGAAGCCCCCGGGTGCCGCACCCGGTGGCAGGCAGCAGCGTCACCGGCCACTTCCGCCACCCCTTCATGTTGGATTGTTTTTTGGGGCCCTGTATGGGCTGAGGCACCATTGAAATGGCGTTGATCGTACAGAAATTTGGCGGCACCTCTGTCGGTTCCATCGAGCGGATCGAGCAGGTAGCCGATAAGGTCAAGAAACACCGTGAAGCGGGCGACGACCTGGTCGTCGTGCTGTCGGCCATGAGCGGTGAAACCAATCGCCTGATCGACCTGGCCAAGCAGATCACCGATCAGCCGGTTCCGCGTGAACTGGACGTGATCGTGTCGACCGGTGAGCAGGTGACCATTGCCTTGCTGACCATGGCCTTGATCAAGCGTGGTGTGCCAGCGGTGTCCTACACCGGCAACCAGGTGCGCATTCTCACTGACAGCGCGCACAACAAGGCGCGCATCCTGCAAATCGACGACCACAAGATTCGTGCCGACCTCAAGGAAGGCCGCGTGGTCGTGGTTGCGGGCTTCCAGGGTGTCGACGAGCACGGCAGCATCACCACCCTCGGTCGCGGCGGCTCCGACACCACCGGCGTGGCCCTGGCGGCGGCGCTGAAAGCTGACGAGTGCCAGATCTACACCGATGTGGATGGCGTCTACACCACCGACCCGCGCGTAGTGCCGCAGGCCCGTCGCCTGGAGAAGATCACCTTCGAAGAGATGCTGGAAATGGCCAGCCTCGGTTCCAAGGTGCTGCAGATCCGTTCGGTGGAGTTCGCCGGCAAGTACAACGTTCCGCTGCGCGTGCTGCACAGCTTCAAGGAGGGTCCGGGTACCCTCATTACCATTGATGAAGAGGAATCCATGGAACAGCCGATCATTTCCGGTATCGCCTTCAACCGTGATGAAGCCAAGCTGACCATTCGCGGCGTGCCGGACACCCCGGGCGTGGCCTTCAAGATCCTCGGCCCGATCAGTGCTTCGAACATCGAAGTGGACATGATCGTGCAGAACGTTGCCCACGATAACACCACCGACTTCACCTTCACCGTGCACCGCAACGAGTACGAGAAGGCGCAGAGCGTGCTGGAAAACACCGCCCGCGAAATCGGTGCCCGCGAAGTGATCGGCGACACCAAGATCGCCAAGGTCTCCATCGTTGGCGTCGGCATGCGCTCGCACGCCGGGGTTGCCAGCCGCATGTTCGAGGCGCTGGCCAAGGAGAGCATCAACATCCAGATGATCTCCACCTCCGAGATCAAGGTTTCGGTAGTGATCGAAGAAAAGTACCTGGAGCTGGCCGTACGCGCGCTGCACACCGCGTTCGAGCTTGACGCCCCAGCCCGACAGGGCGAGTAAGGCGCTGCACTGCAAGGGCGCGGCACCAGCCGCGCCCTTCGTGTTTCTGCTCGCTGCGCAGGCCCTGTCCTGCCCTGTGCAGCGTGCGACCGGGCTGGTCGTCGTCCGCGGCCGGCCCTGACCCCAATACTGTTACCCCTGAATGTTTTGCGTAAGGAGAAAGCTATGTTGATTCTGACTCGTCGGTGCGCCGAGAGCCTGATCATTGGAGACGGCGAGATTACCGTGACGGTGCTCGGCGTGAAGGGCAACCAGGTACGTATAGGCGTTAGCGCGCCGAAGGAAGTGGCTGTTCACCGCGAGGAAATCTACCTGCGGATCAAGAAAGAGAAGGATGAAGAGCCAAGCCTTTAATTTTTTTGAAGTTTTTTTCAAAAAAAGGGTTGCAAAGGTGAAAGAGGTTCTTTAATATTCGCCTCGTGTTGCGGTGAGGTGGCCGAGTGGCCGAAGGCGCTCCCCTGCTAAGGGAGTATACCTCATAAGGGTATCGGGGGTTCGAATCCCCCCTTCACCGCCATTATTTGCGTAGGGCGCTGTAACGGGTAGGAACGCTAAGTAGTTGATTTTAAACGAAAACGTTCTTGCAAAAATGTTTCAGCGACCTATAATGCGCGGCAAGACACGGACTCATAGCTCAGCTGGATAGAGTACTCGGCTACGAACCGAGCGGTCGCAGGTTCGAATCCTGCTGAGTCCGCCACTC
>NZ_RHQO01000024.1:30698-70010 GCF_003935475.1 Pseudomonas sp. p99-361
GGACTCATAGCTCAGCTGGATAGAGTACTCGGCTACGAACCGAGCGGTCGCAGGTTCGAATCCTGCTGAGTCCGCCATACCCCATCAAAAAGCCCGCTCAACAGAGCGGGCTTTTTGTTTCTGCGTGTCACAGAATTGTCGACCATGGCCATCTAAGCTTTCCTGTAAAGGTTGTGCCGTGGCCGGGGCGCTTCGCAGCTCCAAGGCCGCACTGCCGCGACATATGCGAAATTCAATGTGCTTTCGTACCCATGACAACCGTCGCACTGTTGGCTTCGTGCGTTGTCCCAGCTTTATCGCGCAAACGATTGTTCTAGCCAAAAATTTAAGCGATCTGACAGCTTTAGCAGTGTATGATTGCGCCCGTCAGCCCCGCCGGGGCTTGTGGAAAACCACCATGGACTTACCCAGTAGTTACTCGCTAACACGATTCATACCGAAAGATCTGACCGATTGATTCTCCCGGCGTGCTCCGCTGCTGGGAGTGGAGTTCGCCTATGACCGAAGTAGAAGTAAAAAAAGCACAGGACAGCCTGCAGGACCGCCTGGCCCAGGTGATCGAGTTGCTGCAGCGCCAGCGTGTGGTCGAAGACCTGACCCACCGCCAGGAAGGTGCGCACAACGACCTGGTCGAGAACCTGGTCCACCGCCAGAACCTCGTCGAGCTGCAGCGCAAGCTCGATGACCTTCACCCCGCCGACGTCGCCTACATCCTCGAAGCCTTGCCCCTGGAAGACCGCCTGACGGTCTGGCAGCTGGTGCGCTCGGATCGCGACGGCGACATCCTGCTCGAAGTCTCCGACTCCGTACGTCAGTCGCTGATTGCCGACATGGACGACCACGAGCTGCTGGCGGCGGCCAAGGAAATGGACGCCGACGAACTGGCTGACCTGGCGCCTGAGTTGCCGCGTGACGTTGTCCACGAGCTGATGGAAACGCTGGATGCGCAGCAACGCGAGCGGGTGCGTTCCGCGCTGAGCTACGACGAGGAGCAGGTCGGTGCGCTGATGGACTTCGAGATGGTCACCATCCGCGAAGACGTCAGCCTGGAAGTGGTGCTGCGCTACCTGCGCCGCCTCAAAGAACTGCCCAACCATACCGACAAACTGTTCGTGGTCGATTACGACGGCATCCTCAAAGGGGTGTTGCCGATCAAGCGCCTGTTGGTCAACGACCCGGAGAAGAAAGTCGCGGAGGTCATGGCGACCGACCCCGTGTCTTTCCAGCCCGAGGAAGATGCCTACGATGCCGCGCAGGCCTTTGAGCGTTACGACCTGGTATCGGCGCCGGTGGTCGACAAGAGCGAGCGCCTGATCGGCCGTTTGACCATCGACGAAATGGTCGACCTGATTCGTGAGGAAAGCGAGAGCGAAGTCCTCAACATGGCCGGTCTGCGCGAAGAAGAGGACATCTTCGCCTCGGTCTGGCGTTCGTTCCGCAACCGCTGGGCCTGGCTGGCGATCAACCTGATCACCGCGTTTCTGGCTTCGCGGGTGATCGGCGTGTTCGAGGGTTCGATTGAAAAACTGGTGGCCTTGGCCGCGTTGATGCCGATCGTTGCCGGTATTGGTGGCAACTCCGGTAACCAGACCATCACCATGATCGTCCGTGCCATGGCGCTGGATCAGGTGTCGCCGGGCAATACCAGCCGTTTGATGCGTAAAGAGCTGGCGGTATCGCTGATCAACGGCCTGGTGTGGGGCGGGGTGATCGGTGCGGTGGCTTTCTGGCTGTATGGCAGCTGGTCATTGGGGGTGGTGATGACCGCAGCGATGACCCTCAACCTGTTGCTGGCCGCGCTGATGGGCGTGCTTATCCCGATGACCCTTGCGCGACTGGGGCGGGACCCGGCGATGGGCGCGAGTGTGATGATCACGGCTGTGACCGACAGTGGCGGGTTCTTCATCTTCCTGGGGCTGGCGACGCTATTCTTGCTGTAACCCCTTTCTTGCCTTACGCGATCCCGGTAGGAGCGGCCTTGTGTCGCGATGGGGCGCGCAGCGGCCCCGGGTTCTGGCGTTACAGCCGACATTGCCGGGGCCGCGCTGCGGCCCTTTCGCGACACAAGGCCGCTCCTACCGGGGGCGAATTCCCTGTAGTGACCCACAAAAAAGCCAGCTGACGCTGGCTTTTTTGTATCCGCTGGCAACCTTCAGGAAGCGTCGGCTGCCATCTCTGCATCGTGCGCGATCAGCGCAACCAAGGCGTTTTGCTGGCGGTGGGAGAGCTGACGGAAACGTTGCAGCAACTCGCGTTCATGCAGGGACAGCTCCGGGCTGTCCAGGCGCATGCTCAGCTCGTCACCCAACGCGCCTTCCTGGATAAGGCTCTGCTCCAGGCGTGCGATGATTTCGGAGTTCATGCTGCGGTGATGGTTGCGCGCTACCTCGGCAATGCGCTCACGCATTCCGTCTGGCAGGCGGACGACGAACTTGTCAGCGGTGCGGCTCGAATAAATAGCCTGTTTCATTGGGCGCATATAAATTGACCGGATTTTGGTTCAGGGGAAGCGGTTCTCAAATTGGCCGCACGGGGGTGAAAATACGACCGTCGTGGCGACAAAATGTTCAACCGTCAGTGAAAATTGGATGCTCATCTTGCCTCAAGGTCGCCGTTTCCTTGGCGTCAATTCTGTGACAAATAGTGAGCCGGGTAAAGGCTTTGTGCCAGTACCAATTATCAGAAATGAGTACTGGTTTGAAAAGTTTTACATGCTCCGGCTCGCCTGACCGTCAGCCTTTTACCGTCAAAAACTCGTAAAAAACAGCAAAAGACCAGGAAAACCCCTAGAATGCGCCGGGTTCCCTCCATAGAGCATAGTGGCTATGCAACATGACGCAAGCGACCGCCGATCAGGGGCAGGGCGGCTGATATTTTTGATGGGCCCGTCAGGGTCCGGGAAGGATTCCATCCTGGAAGCTTCCCGTGAGCAACTGGCTGCCGCCGGCGTGGAAATCGCCCGCAGGGTCATTACCCGCTCGGCAGAAGCGCGGGGCGAAGCGGCCCATGGCGTTACCCCGCAGCAATTTGCGGCCCTGCTCGCGCAGGGCGCGTTCGCCATGCATTGGCAGGCCAATGGCCTGGACTATGGCATTGCGGTGCAGGTGGACGCCTGGCTGCAGGCGGGCAGGCCGGTGCTGGTAAATGGCTCGCGCGCCTATTTGGCCGAAGCCCGTGCGCGTTACCCGGACCTGTTGGCGGTGCTGGTCGAAGTCAGCCCCGAAGTGCTGCGCGAGCGCTTGTTGGCCCGCGGGCGGGAAACGGCGGCGCAAATCGAGCAGCGCCTGGCCCGTAATGCACGTTTACAGCACACCAGCGACCCCACCGTGCATGTGCTGGACAATTCCAACCGCCTGGAAACAGCCGTCGCCGGCCTGTTCACACTGCTGCGCGAAACGGGCGTGCTGCCCGGGGCGACGTAGTGCCAGAAAAGGATTACGCGAAAAAGCCCGGTACAGGCATGACAAATGCTGGCATGCTGGTTAACATGCTCGCCGTCCCGCTGTGCAGCGCTCGCTGCCGGTGTTTGCGTCTCAGTAGCTCAATTGGATAGAGCGTCCCCCTCCTAAGGGGAAGGTTGCAGGTTCAATTCCTGCCTGGGACGCCATTTCCCCCTCTGTTTGCCTACCTCTCCAAAGCCCTGAGGCTTGCCCCCGATCAGGCCGTCATGGCCGGTAAAAATATACGCCGTTGGATCTCTTCCGGTCTCCCAGCGCCAGGCTTATGCTTGCCACTGACAGACATGATCTTGCCGCCTGCGGCAAACACATAATGTCGGCAGCCCCTTGATGGGCACGCAGTTGCTGGGCATCAGGGAGAGCGCATGAATCAGGAAACCAGGCCGGCGCCCGCCGGCTTCAGCGAGCAGCAGTTGCACACCTTGTTCGAGTTGGTCAGCGATGGCATCTGGGACTGGAACGCCAACACCGGCTACGTTTATCGCAACCCCGGTTGGTACGCCATGCTGGGCTATGCCAACCATTCCAAGGCCAACTCGGTATTCACCTGGGAAAGTGTGATCCATCCCGAAGACTACCCCCGGGTGATGGCGCATTTCGAGGCTTACATCGAGCACCGCACCGAGCGTTACCTTATCGAGTACCGTTGCCGCTGCCAGGATGGCAGTTACCTGTGGATCGAGGACACTGGCTATATCATCGACCGCAACGCCGATGGCTCGGTGGCACGCATGCTCGGTGCGCACCGCAACATTGACGCTGGCAAGCGCCTGGTTGCGCAGCTGCAACAGAAGAACCAATCACTGGAGAGCCTGGTTGCCGAACGCACCCGCGAACTGTCCTGGGTCAACCAGCAGTTGCAGCGCCAGCTGGATGAAAACCGCGAGCTGGCCGAACGCGATGCCCTGACCCGCGTCGCCAGTCGCTACCGGCTGGAAAAGGAGCTGCAACTGGAGTGTCAGCGCGCTCAGCGCTTTCGCCAGCCGTTGTCGCTGATTGCCATGGACATGGATGATTTCAAGCCGATCAATGACCGCTATGGCCACGCGCAGGGTGACAGGGCATTGGTGCAGGTGGCGGAAAACCTGCGCAGCTGCCTGCGTGATTTTGACCTGTTGGCGCGTTGGGGGGGTGACGAGTTCATCATCGTGCTGCCGCAGACCGCCCTGAGCGAGGCGTTGGACGTAGCAACGCGCCTGCGCCAGGCCGTACAGCGGCTGGAGCCGGTGGGCGACTGCCAGCTGACCATGAGCTACGGCGTGGTACAGCGGCGCGGCGGGGAAGACCAGGTCGAGCTGCTGGCGCGGGCGGACCAGGCGCTGTACCGGGCCAAGGGCAATGGCAAGAACGTCATAGCCGAGTAGCCTGTGCCGGCCCCGTGAGTAAAAAAAAGACCCGCGGCGCCTCACGGCGCAGCGGGCCAAATCGGCCTTGGCCCCTTCAGTGTCATATATGCAGGGCGTGCCCCAAGGCGCGCAGTGCCGCTTCCTGTACCGCCTCACCCAGTGTCGGGTGGGCATGGATGGTACCGGCCACATCCTCCAGGCATGCGCCCATCTCCAGCGACTGGGCAAACGCCGTGGACAGCTCGGAAACGGCCACGCCAACCGCCTGCCAACCCACGATCAGATGGTTGTCACGGCGCGCCACCACGCGCACGAAACCGCTTTTCGACTCCAGGCTCATGGCCCGGCCATTGGCAGCAAACGGGAACTGCGCGACGATGCAGTCCAGGCCCTGCTGGCTGGCCTGCTCCGGGGTCTTGCCGACTACCACCACTTCCGGGTCGGTGAAGCACACGGCGGCAATGGCTGCCGGCTCGAAACGGCGGGTTTTGCCGGCGATGATCTCGGCCACCATCTCGCCTTGGGCCATGGCCCGGTGCGCCAGCATCGGCTCGCCAGCCACGTCACCGATGGCCCAGACATTGTGCATGCTGGTCTGGCAGCGCTCGTCGATGGCGATGCCGGCGCCGTTCATCTCCAGGTCCAGGCATTCCAGGTTGAAGCCGCGGGTGCGTGGTCGGCGGCCGACCGCCACCAGTACCTGGTCAGCCTCCAGGCGCAACTGCCCACCCTGGCCATCATTGGCCAGCAGGCAGCCATCTCGGTAACCCTCGACGGTATGGCCCAGGTGCAGGGCGATGCCCAGCTTTTTCAGCGACTCGGCCACCGGTGCGGTCAGTTCAGTGTCGTAAGTCGGCAGAATGCGCTCGCGCGCTTCCACCACGCTGACCCGCGCGCCCAGTTTGCGATAGGCGATACCCAGCTCCAGGCCGATGTAACCACCGCCCACCACCACCAGGTGTTGGGGCAGGGCTTTGGGTGCCAGCGCTTCGGTGGAGGAAATGACCGCGCCACCCAGCGGCAGCATCGGCAGTTCAACGCTGCTGGAGCCGGTGGCCAGTAGCAGGTGTTCGCACTGGATACGTTGGCCATCGACCTCGACCTGCTTGCCGTCGAGCAGCTTGGCCCAGCCATGCACAACCTTGACTCCGTGTTTTTTCAGCAAGGCGGCGACCCCGGTTGTCAGGCGGTCGACGATCCCGTCCTTCCAGGCCACGCTCTGGCCGATGTCCAGGCGCGGCGAAGCCACGCTGATGCCCAGCGGTGAGGCTTCGGTGTAGCGGGTTGCCTGGTGGAACTGCTCGGCCACGTGGATCAGTGCCTTGGACGGGATGCAGCCGATGTTCAGGCAAGTGCCGCCCAGCGCCTGGCCCTCGACCAGCACCGTGGGTATGCCCAGTTGCCCGGCGCGGATGGCCGCGACATAGCCGCCAGGGCCGCCGCCGATGATCAGCAAGGTGGTTTGTAGGGTTTGTTGCATGATCACTCCACGAACAGGCAGGCAGGTTGTTCGAGCAGGCCACGCACGGCCTGGATGAACAGGGCGGCGTCCATGCCATCGACCACCCGGTGGTCGAACGAGCTGGACAGGTTCATCATCTTGCGCACGACGATCTGGCCGTCGATCACCACCGGCCGCTCGACCATGCGGTTGACGCCGACGATCGCCACCTCCGGCGTGTTCACCACGGGCGTGCTGACGATACCGCCCAGCGCTCCGAGGCTGGTCAGGGTGATGGTCGAACCGGACAGTTCTTCGCGGTTGGCCTTGTTGTTGCGCGCGGCATGGGCCAGGCGCGTGATCTCGCTGGCGTTGGCCCACAGGCTGCCTGCTTCGGCGTGGCGCAGCACCGGCACCATCAGCCCGTTGTCCCCTTGCGTGGCGATGCCGACATGCACCGCACCATGGCGGGTGATGACCTGCGCTTCGTCGTCGTAGGTCGCGTTGATCTGCGGGAAATCACGCAGCGCCACCACCAGCGCACGCACCAAGAACGGCAGCAGGGTGAGTTTGCCGCGGCTGTCGCCGTGCTTGCTGTTGAGTTGCTGGCGCAGGGCTTCGAGGGCCGTGACGTCGATTTCTTCCACGTAGCTGAAGTGCGCGACCCGGCGCTTGGCGTCCTGCATGCGCTGGGCAATTTTGCGGCGCAGGCCGATCACCGGCACCTGCTGGCTGTCGGTGCGCTTGGCATAGCCATTCGGCGCCTGCCCAGTGCTGCTTTGCGGCTTGCTCATGAAGGCGTCGAGGTCTTCGTGCAGAATGCGCCCGGCCGGGCCGCTGCCATGCACGTAGCGCAGTTCGATACCCGCATCCAGGGCGCGCTTGCGCACGGCGGGCGAAGCCAGCGGCTTGTCGCCCGGCTGACGCGGCACGATGGGCGGGGTTTCGTGGTTGGCCGGTGCCTGGCAGGCGACCGGTTTCACGGGTTCCTGCGGCGCTGCCGGCGCAGCTGCAGTTTCCACCTGTACGGCCTGCGGCACATCCACATGGTTACCGCTGCCTTCCACCTCGATGCGGATCAGCTCGCTGCCGACCGCCATCACTTCCCCGGGTTGGCCGCCCAAGGCCAATACTTTGCCACTGACCGGCGAAGGGATTTCCACAGTTGCCTTGTCGGTCATGACATCGGCCACCACCTGGTCTTCGGCGATGGTGTCGCCGACCTTGACGAACCATTCCACCAACTCTACCTGCGCAATGCCTTCGCCAATGTCCGGCATCTTGATGACGTGCGTGCCCATTCAGACCTCCATGACCTTTTTCAATGCCGCGCCTACCCGCGAAGGCCCAGGGAAGTAAGCCCATTCCTGTGCGTGAGGGTAGGGGGTGTCCCAGCCGGTGACACGCTCGATTGGCGCCTCCAGGTGGTGGAAGCAGTGCTCCTGCACCAGCGACACCAGTTCGGCACCAAAGCCACAGGTGCGGGTGGCCTCGTGCACTACCACGCAGCGGCCGGTTTTTTTCACCGATGTGACAATGGCCTCGAGGTCCAGCGGCCAGAGGCTGCGCAGGTCGATCACTTCGGCATCGACGCCGCTCTCTTCAGCTGCCACCTGGGCGACGTACACGGTGGTGCCGTACGTCAACACGGTCACGTCATTGCCTGGCCGGGCAATGGCGGCCTTGTCCAGCGGTACGCTGTAGTAGCCGTCGGGCACGGCACTGTGCGGGTGTTTCGACCAGGGTGTCACGGGGCGGTCGTGGTGGCCGTCGAACGGGCCGTTGTACAGGCGCTTGGGCTCCAGGAAAATCACCGGGTCGTCGCATTCGATCGAGGCGATCAGCAGGCCCTTGGCGTCGTATGGGTTCGATGGCATGACGGTACGCAGGCCGCACACCTGGGTGAACATGGCTTCCGGGCTCTGGCTGTGGGTCTGGCCACCGTAAATGCCGCCGCCGCAGGGCATGCGCAGGGTCAGCGGGGCGATGAATTCACCGGCCGAGCGGTAACGCAGGCGGGCCATTTCGGAAACGATCTGGTCAGAGGCAGGGTAGAAGTAGTCGGCAAACTGGATTTCCACCACCGGGCGCAAACCGTAGGCGCCCATGCCTACCGCGGTGCCGACGATACCACTCTCGGAGATCGGCGCGTCGAATACGCGCGACTTGCCGTACTTGGCCTGCAGGCCCTCGGTGCAGCGGAACACGCCGCCAAAGTAGCCGACGTCCTGGCCGTACACCACTACATTGTCGTCGCGTTCAAGCATGACATCCATGGCCGAGCGCAGGGCCTGGATCATGGTCATGGTGGTGGTGGCCATGGCGGTTTCCGGGTTGATGCTGTTGTTGTGGTCGTTCATGTCAAACCCCCAGTTCCTGGCGTTGGCGGCGCAGGTGGTCGGGCATTTCCTTGTACACGTCTTCGAACATCGAGGCAGCGCTCGGGATGTGACCGTTGGCCAGGGTGCCGTATTGCTCGGCCTCTTTCTGCGCGGCGATCACCGCCGCTTCGAATTCGGCGGTGGTGGCCTGGTGTTCTTCTTCGGACCAGTGGCCGATCTTGATCAGGTGCTGCTTAAGCCGGGCGATCGGGTCACCCAGCGGGAAGTGGCTCCAGTCATCGGCGGGGCGGTACTTGGACGGGTCGTCAGAGGTCGAGTGCGGGCCGGCGCGGTAGGTGACCCACTCGATCAGGCTGGGGCCCATGCCACGGCGCGCGCGTTCGGCGGCCCAGCGCGAGGCGGCGTACACCGCGACGAAGTCGTTGCCGTCGACCCTCAGCGAGGCGATGCCGCAGCCCACGCCACGGCCGGCGAAGGTGGTCGATTCGCCACCGGCAATGGCCTGGAAGGTCGAGATGGCCCACTGGTTGTTGACCACGTTGAGAATGACCGGCGCCCGGTACACGTGAGCGAAGGTCAGGGCGGTGTGGAAGTCCGACTCGGCGGTGGCGCCGTCGCCGATCCACGCCGAGGCGATCTTGGTATCGCCCTTGATCGCCGAGGCCATCGCCCAGCCGACGGCTTGCACGAACTGGGTGGCCAGGTTGCCGCTGATGGTGAAGAAGCCGGCCTCGCGTACCGAGTACATGATCGGCAGCTGGCGGCCCTTGAGCGGATCGCGCTCGTTGGACAGCAACTGGCAGATCATGTCCACCAGTGACACGTCGCGGGCCATCAGGATGCTTTGCTGGCGGTAGGTGGGGAAGCACATGTCGGTGCGGTTCAATGCCAGTGCCTGGCCGCTGCCGATGGCTTCCTCGCCCAGGCTCTGCATGTAGAAAGACATCTTCTTCTGGCGCTGGGCAACCACCATGCGGCTGTCGAACACGCGGGTCTTGAGCATGGCGCGCATGCCCTGGCGCAGGACCTGCGGGTCGATGTCTGCAGCCCACGGGCCCTGAGCGTTACCTTGCTCGTCAAGGACGCGGACCAGGCTGTAGGAAAGGTCGGCGGTGTCGGCAGCATCGACATCCACAGGAGGCTTGCGGGCTTGACCTGCGTCGTTCAGGCGCAGGTAGGAAAAATCGGTCTGGCAGCCTGGCCGGCCGGTGGGCTCGGGCACATGCAAACGCAGGGGGGCGTACTCGTTCATGCTTTTTACGCTCGCTCGGGTATTTGTTTTTGTGAGCTTTGAAGCGGCCGCCGCTGAGTGCCGGCTTGTGACTGGCAGGTCAGCGTCACCTACATCTTAGTGGCCCGGCAGGAGAATTTTTCTCTCAAGTTGATTGCCTTTGCTGTGCGCGACAGATAAACATTCCGTATAACCAAAAAAAACCGGTGATTTTGTCTCATGCGCAAACTCGATCGTACCGATATCGGCATTCTCAACAGCCTGCAGGAGAACGCCCGCATCACCAATGCCGAGCTGGCACGCTCGGTGAACCTGTCGCCCACGCCCTGTTTCAACCGGGTGCGGGCCATGGAAGAGCTTGGCGTGATTCGGCAGCAGGTGACGTTGTTGTCGCCCGAAGTGCTGGGGCTGGATGTGAACGTGTTCATTCATGTCAGCCTGGAGAAACAGGTGGAGCAGTCGCTGCATCGCTTCGAGGAAGAAATCGCCGAGCGGCCCGAGGTGATGGAGTGCTACCTGATGACCGGTGACCCGGACTACCTGCTGCGGGTACTGCTGCCAAGCATCCAGGCGCTGGAGCGGTTTCTCGATTACCTGACCCGGTTGCCGGGGGTGGCCAATATTCGCTCGAGTTTTGCCCTGAAGCAGGTGCGCTATAAAACCGCCCTGCCGCTGCCAGCCAATGGCATGACCTTGCGCGAGTGAGCCATGCAGCGCCGTTGGCGTGGGAACTGTTGAACTGCGAATTCATCGAAGGCTAGGTCGCCAGCAGCCGTGCCAAACAGCGCGTGCTGGCAGTACCAGCCTGATCGCGACACCACCTGCACCGGACACGCCGCCATGGCGGCAAATCGCTCAAGGGGGCCTGCGCCGAGCGGGTTTTGCCCTTATGCTGCTAGCAGCCCGCCACCTGACCAGGGAGCTCCTCGGTACCTATGCGAAATGTATGGAAGCCGTTTCAGTCGTTGTATTTCGCCGCGCTGATGATGTTGATCGGCTCGGGTCTGCTCAGTACCTACCTCGCCCTGCGCCTGGCTGCCGACCACGTCGACAGCTTGTGGGTAGGTGCCTTGATGGCGGCCAACTACTTTGGCCTGGCAGTGGGCGGCAAGGTCGGCCACCGGCTGATCGGTCGGGTCGGGCACATACGCGCTTACGCCACCTGCGCCGGCATCGTTGGCGCGGCGGTGCTCGGCCATGGCCTGACCGACTGGCTGCCGGCGTGGGTCGGCCTGCGCATGATTGTTGGCTTGGGCATGATGTGCCAGTACATGGTCATCGAGAGTTGGCTCAACGAGCAGGCGGATGTGAAGCACCGCGGCGCGGTGTTCAGCGGGTACATGATTGCCTCGTACCTGGGCCTGGTGCTCGGCCAGCTGATTTTGGTGGTGCACCCGGCGCTTGGCCCGGAACTGCTGATGCTGGTGGCTATGTGCTTTGCGCTGTGCCTGGTGCCGGTGGCCATGACCCGGCGTATTCACCCGGCACCCTTGCGCCCGGCCCCGATGGAGCCGAAATTCTTCATCAAGCGCGTGCCGCAGTCGCTCAGCACCGTGCTCGGCTCGGGGCTGATCGTGGGTTCGTTCTACGGCCTGGCGCCGTTGTATGCCTCCAGCCAGGGCATGAGTACGGAGCAGATCGGTTTGTTCATGGGTAGCTGCATCTTTGCCGGCCTGCTGGTGCAGTGGCCGCTGGGCTGGTTGTCCGACCGTTACGACCGGGCGGTACTGATCCGCAGCGTGGCGGTGGGCCTGGCACTGTCGGCAGCGCCGTTGGCGGTACTGCCCAGCGTGCCGCTGGAGTTGCTGTTCGGCATCGGCTTCGTGATTTCGCTGTTGCAGTTCTGCCTGTATCCGCTGGCGGTGGCGTTTTCCAACGACCACGTGGAAAGTGAGCGGCGGGTGTCGTTGACCGCGATGCTGCTGGTGACTTACGGCGTTGGCGCCTGTATCGGGCCATTGGCGGCTGGCGTGCTGATGAAGGTGCTGGGCGCGCAGATGCTGTATGCCTTCTTCGTGTTCTTTGCGCTGGTGCTGGTGTGGCGCATCCGGCCGAAGGCGGTTACCGGCTTGCACCAGGTGCAGGACGCACCGCTTGGTCACGTGGCGATGCCGGCGGCCGGTTCGCCATTGTCGGCGGCCCTGGACCCGCGCGTGGATGAGCAGACCGTGCAGGATGTAATGCAGGCACCGGTGGCGGCAGAGGATACCGAGGCGGAAGAGAAGGGGGCCGAGCAACAGGCGCCCGAGGCTGAAGACGCGAGCAAGTCAGTGTAAGCCTGTGCTGGCCTCTTCGCGGGCTCGCCCGCTCCCACAGGGTCACTGCCAGCCTCGAGGGCAGTGCAATACCTGTGGGAGCGGGCAAGCCCGCGAAGGGGCCAGCACAGGAGAAACACAAACGAAAACGCCACCTCGAAAGGTGGCGTTTCTGCTTTAACCAGCCGACGGTCAATAGTCGTCTTTGTCGAACCGCCGCGCCTCACGCTGCAGCTGGTACACGAAACTCTCGACCTTGCGCTGTGCCGGGCCGCTGAGGTTGTGGAAGCGTACGCCGGCAAAGGTGGTGTTGATGCGCTCTTCGTAATGCAGGTGGCGCAGCTCGACCATGGTGTCGACCAGGCCCAGCGGGTTACCCGCCTTGAAGCGCTCATACACCTGGCCCAGTTGCAGGCGGCTTTCGACATCGCCCTCGAAGCGCAGTTTGCAGCCGGTGGCGGAGATGTCCAGCAGCTTGCCCCGCAGGGCACCGTTGCCTTTGAGGTGGGTACCGTCAAGGATCACGTCGACCAGTTGCGACAGCTTAAGCGCGGCGCGGAAGGCATTGCGGCGCTGGTGGTAGGTCATCTCGACTGGCAAGGGGCCGCTGTAGCAGCGGTGGCCGTTGACTTCGCTGATCTTCAGGGCGTGGTTGCATTCCCAGGCAATACGCACGCCGTCGTGGAAGCCTTCGACACGGAAGTGTTCACCGCTCTCGATGAACTTCTCGCCGTCACGGGGGATCATTTCATCCAGCGCCAGGGTGTTGCTTTCACGGTCCACGTGCGTCACGTAGCTCTGGAAGCGGTGGCTGCGGTCATGGAAGGTGATGATCAGCGGGTCGTGGCTTTCTTGCAGTTGCCGCAAGTTGGCCGCAATCTCCAAAGGGGTGCTCAGCACCTTTGGCGGTTGCGGGGCATCTGATTCATTGAACACGGCTTATCGTTCTCCAGGCAAAAGCGACTCACGCAAGTAACGGCATTTTGCCAGTATGTTCCGTGCCTTGATAGAAAAATCAGACTTGGCTGAGGGCGCGTGGCTTGCTCAGCAGCGATGTGCCGCCACGGCTGTCGTACAGCGACGGCGAGTCACCGCCGTGAAGGATGCGGATCTGGTTGCTGGTGACGTGCTGCTGCACCTGGATGATACGGCCATTGGTCTGGTTGACCTGTTGGCACTCATCCATCAGTTGCGCCAGCATATCCAGCCGCTGCAACAGCACATCACCGTGCGGCGACTGCGCGGCCATGGCCTGCACGCCGCTGCGGTCGGCACTCAGCCCCAGGCTGGCAAGCAACTGGCTGCGGCGCTGGCCATGCTGTTCGAGCAAGATGATCAGCGACTGCTTGCGCGCCAGGATCTGCTCCAGCAGCGGCATGTCGCGGCCGTGCAGGGCGATCGCTTCCTTGTGCAGAAGGTCTAGCAGTTCCTGCATCGGGGCAATGTCATCTTCGATCAGTTGCAGCAAAGTGGTGTCGTGCATGGCTAACTCTTGGCTTTTCTAGCGTCCGTGAAGTCAGCGCGCCGCTCGGTCAGCGCTGGGCTTCGAAATCAAGCAGTTTGCTGGCGACCCGGCCGGCATCGACCTGGTAGCTGCCGTCGGCGATAGCCTGTTTCAACTGAGCCACACGGGCGCTGTTGACCACCGGTTCGTCGCGCAGCTTGTCGCTGATCTTCTGCAACTGCTGGGCCTCTTGGCTGAGGTGTACCGCTTCTCCGCTGGCGCCGGTGTCTTTCACCGCTTCCTGGCTGGCTGCCGGTTTTTCGGCGCTGCCGGTGGCGCTGTTACCGCGCACGCCGCCCGTGACGGACGGAGAGTTATTCAAACGACTGAAGTCGATGACCATGATCAGAAACCTCTGGGTATTTGGACGCTTGCCTTGTTTTCGGCCAACCCGATAGAAACTTTAGGCACAAATGCGTTGCCGCCTGTCAGCAAGCTCGCCACCCGTTTTCTGACACAGTTTAGGAAATGCGGTTCCGCACCGCCAGCGCCTTCTGGCGATTGGTCTACATGCTGACCTCGACCTGGCCAGGGCCGGTGACCCTGGCCTTGACCACCCGTTTCGAATTGAGGTTGCGTACCCTTATCTGCTCGCTGAGGCCGCCCTTGCTCAGGGCTTCGCCTGGCATGCGCACGCTCAGGCTACCGCTGCGCGCCACGATGACCACCTGATCACCCTTGCGCACCACCTCGGCCTGCTCCAGGTGCTGCGGGGTGAGCACCTGGTCGATCACCGTGGGGCGCAGCATCTTCATGCCCACGGCTTGGTCCAGTTCGCTGAGGAAGCCCTGGCCCAGGGTGCCGACATCCCGTTCGCGCAGGGCCACGTCGCCTTCACCAACGACGTTGTCACGCTTGAGCGGGCGGGTTACCACCACCACGTCGCGGAACAGCCGCACCGTGGCGGGAACGAATACCGTCCACGGCGCGGCGCCATTGCAGCGCACCCGCACGGTCACCCGGCCCAGTGGCTGCGCGGGGCTTTCCAGCGAGGCGTCCAGTTGCTGGCTGCACAACGGCATGCGCAGGCGCGGGTCCAGCGAGCTGACCTCGATTTCATAGCGGCCGGCGGTCTGGGTACTGGTCAGATAATCTTCGACGGTAAATTCAAGAAACCCTTGGGTGACACCGATAAGCTGTTCAGGCAAGGTGAACGCGTCCGCTAGCGTGCGAACGCCGGGCATCAGCAGGCACAGCGTGGCCAGCGAGCCAGTCAGCAGGCGCGTCAATCGTCGGAAAAATGTCGTTTTCGTGTACATGACGCTCAAAAAAGCAAAGCCCGTGCCGACTCACTGTTCGAGTTGCAACGTAAGGCTGAAATGTTAAGGAGTCTGGCATGGCGGGTGTGATGGATTCGGTCAACCAGCGCACGCAGCTGGTGGGGCAGAATCGCCTGGAGTTGCTGCTGTTCCGCCTCAATGGCGAACAGCTTTACGGCATCAACGTATTCAAGGTCAGGGAAGTGCTGCAATGCCCTGCGCTGACCCTGCTGCCCAAGGCGCACCCGGTGGTGCGCGGGGTGGCCAACATTCGTGGGGCGACCATCCCGATCCTCGACTTGTCGATGGCGACCGGGCTGCGACCGCTGCAGGAAGACACGCGCAAGAGTTTCGTGATCATCACCGAGTACAACACCAAGACCCAGGGCTTTCTGGTGCATTCGGTCGAACGCATCGTCAACATGAACTGGGAAGAGATCCACCCACCACCCAAGGGTACCGGCCGGGACCACTACCTGACCGCCGTCACCCGGGTGGATAACCGCATGGTCGAGATCATCGACGTGGAGAAAGTGCTGGCCGAGGTGGCACCTTCTTCCGAATCGGTATCGGCCGGGGTGGTCGATGCCGAGGTACAGGACAAGGCCGTGCTGCTGCGGGTGCTGACCGTCGACGATTCGTCGGTGGCACGCAAGCAGGTCAGCCGCTGCCTGCAGACCGTCGGGGTGGAAGTGGTGGCGCTCAATGACGGCCGTCAGGCCTTGAACTACCTGCGCCAGCTGGTAGAGGAGGGCAAGAAGCCGGAAGAGGAGTTCCTGATGATGATCTCCGACATTGAAATGCCGGAAATGGACGGCTATACGCTTACCGCGGAAATTCGCAGTGACCCGCGCATGCAAAAACTGCACATCTGCCTGCATACTTCGCTTTCCGGGGTGTTCAACCAGGCGATGGTCAAGAAGGTCGGCGCTGATGACTTCCTGGCCAAGTTCAAGCCGGACGACCTGGCCCAGCGGGTGGTCGACCGGATCAAGGCAGCGCATTGAAGCAGCCGGGGCAAGCCCTGGCACCAGTGATTGAAAAGAGGCGGCAGTAGTGTCTACGGGTAATTTGGATTTCGAACAGTTCCGGGTCTTCCTGGAGAAAGCCTGTGGCATCCTGCTGGGGGAAAATAAGCAGTACCTGGTTTCCAGCCGTCTCAACAAGCTGATGGAGCAACAGGGCATCAAGAGCCTGGGTGAGCTGGTGCAGCGCATCCAGACCCAGCCGCGCGGCGGCCTGCGCGAGCAGGTGGTCGATGCCATGACCACCAACGAGACCTTGTGGTTTCGCGACACCTATCCGTTCGAAGTGCTGAAGAACAAGGTTATCCCCGAGTTCATTCGCAACAACCCTGGGCAGCGGCTGCGCATGTGGTCCGCCGCCTGCTCGTCGGGCCAGGAGCCGTATTCCATCTCGATGGCCATTGACGAGTTCGAGCGCAGCAACCTCGGCCAGCTGAAGATGGGTGCGCAAATCGTGGCTACCGACCTCTCCGGTACCATGCTGACCAACTGCAAGACCGGTGAGTACGACAGCCTGGCGATTGCCCGCGGTTTGTCCCAGGAGCGCCTGCAGCGTTATTTCGACCCCAAGGGGCCTGGGCGCTGGGCGGTCAAGCCGGCGATCCGCAGCCGCGTCGAGTTTCGTGCCTTCAACCTGCTCGACAGCTATGCCAGCCTGGGCAAGTTCGACATCGTGTTCTGCCGCAACGTGTTGATCTACTTCTCGGCGCAGGTGAAGCGCGACATCCTGCTGCGTATTCACAGCACGCTGAAGCCGGGTGGCTACTTGTTCCTCGGCGCCTCGGAGGCGTTGAACGGGTTGCCGGACCATTACCAGATGGTGCAATGCAGCCCGGGGATTATCTACCAGGCCAAGTAAGCAGAAGGCCGGCGACGAAAGTTGCCGGCCTTTTTGTTTGCCTGTACCGCCTTCAGGCTTGCATGGCCCCTGTGGGAGCGGGCATGCCCGCGAAGAGGCCGGCTCAGGAAAACCCTGACGTCAAATTTTTGTTTTGCCGCTTTTGCCAACCGGCAATTGCCGCTTTCACTGCCAAAGGCGGAAGGCCTTTGCCGCTTTTCTGGCATCACGCTGACAGCATGCCGCGCGCATACCCTATATTTTCGGGGGGCAGGGGGGGGTTGGCACAGCCCTTGCTATAGCTTGCTCAACAAAACTCCGGTCAACCTCTGAAGGTTTCCCCGATATGAGCATCAGTTTCGACAAGGCGCTTGGCATTCACGAAAAGGCCCTGGGCTTCCGCGCCCAGCGCGCCGAAGTGTTGGCCAACAACATTGCCAACGCCGACACGCCCAACTACAAGGCGCGCGACATGGACTTCTCTTCGGTGCTCGCCGCCGAAACCAGCAAGCAGCAAAGTGGCCGCTTTGCCATGGAGCGGACCAACAGCCGGCACATCGAAGCCGAAGGCCTGGCCGTCGCTGCTGACGACACGCTCAAATACCGCACGCCGCTGCAGCCTTCGATCGACCAGAACACCGTCGACGCGCAGATCGAGCAGTCGAACTACACCGAAAACGCCATTGGCTTCCAGGCCAGCTTCACCTTGCTCAACAGTAAATTCAAAGGGCTGGTTTCAGCCCTGCGGGGAGAATGACCATGTCCCTTTCCAGTGTCTTCAATATTGCCGGTAGCGGCATGAGCGCGCAGAACACGCGCCTGAACACCGTCGCTTCCAACATCGCCAACGCCGAGACAGTCTCGTCGAGCATCGACCAGACCTACCGCGCTCGCCATCCGGTGTTCGCCACGACCTTCCAGGATGCACAGGCTGGCGGCAGCCAGTCGCTGTTCGAGGACCAGGGTGAAGCCGGGCAGGGCGTGCAGGTAAAGGGCATCGTCGAAGACCAGAGCAACCTTGAAGCCCGCTACGAGCCGAACCACCCGGCGGCGAACAAGGACGGCTATGTCTACTACCCGAACGTCAACGTGGTCGAGGAGATGGCTGACATGATCTCGGCCAGCCGCGCGTTCCAGACCAACGCCGAGCTGATGAACACGGCCAAGAGCATGATGCAGAAAGTGCTGACCCTGGGGCAGTGATAGGAAGCCGACATGACCACCACCAATTCCACGACAGACGCTGGCAGCGCGTACCTCACCTCGCTGCAGAAGCAGACGTCGAAAACCGACAGCTCAACCGGTGCTGCCGGCAGTGCACTGGGCAAGGATGCGTTTCTGCAGTTGCTGGTAACCCAGATGCAGAACCAGAACCCGCTCGACCCGCAGGAAAACGGCGAGTTCGTCGCCCAGTTGGCGCAGTTCAGCAGCCTGGAAAGCATGCAGTCGCTCAATGATGCAGTGACCTACATCGCCGCTGGGCTGCAGTCTTCCCAAGCCCTGCAGGCTTCTTCCCTGGTGGGGCGCAATGTGGTCGTGCAGACCGACAAAGCCGTTGTCGACACCAGCAAGGACCTGCGAGGTTCGGTCAACCTGACCTCGTCCAGTACTTCGACTTCGGTGGGCATCTACGACAAGGACGACAAGCTGGTGCGCACCATCGACCTGGGTACCCAGAAAGCCGGCAGTATCGACTTTACCTGGGACGGCCTGGACGATGACGGTGAAGTCGCGGCTGCCGGGACCTATACCTTCAAGGCCACGGCCTCGATCGATGGCCAGGCCACCAGCATGACCACCAACCTGCCAGCGTCGGTGACCAGCGTGACCATGGGTACCAACGGTTCGGAAATGATGCTCAACCTGGCCGGGCTGGGCAGTGTTGCGCTTTCCAAAATTCAAAGCATCGGCATCTAGGGCCTGAGCAAAACGACAGGAGTTACACATGTCTTTCAACATCGGCCTTAGCGGCCTCTATGCAGCGAACAAGGCCCTTAACGTTACCGGCAACAACATTGCCAACGTCGCCACCACCGGTTTCAAATCGTCGCGTGCCGAGTTCGCCGACCAGTACTCCAACTCCATTCGCGGTACCAGTGCCGGCAAGAGCGTGATCGGCACCGGCGTCAAGACCGCCGCGGTTTCCCAGCTGTTCACCCCGGGCAACATCAATGCCACCGGCCAGGCGCTGGACATGGCCATCGATGGCAACGGTTTCTTCGCCCTGAATGACAACGGTTCGAAGATCTACACCCGTGCCGGCGCGTTCTACAGCGACAAGGAAGGCTATGTGGTCAATGCCGGCGGGGCAAACCTGCAGGGCTATGCGGTCGGTGAGGACGGCAAGATCATCCAGGGTGTTCTGACCGACCTGCAAATTGACACGTCCAACCTGACGCCGAAGCCGACCAGCCTCATCACCGAGAAGATCAACCTCAACTCGGGTGCCACCGCCCCGTCGGTCACGCCGTTCGATCCGACCAACGCCAGTTCCTACAACTTCACCTTCAATACCCCGGTGTATGACAGCCAGGGCAACGAACACCAGATGAATCAGTACTTCATCAAGGACGACGTTACCAATACCTGGTCCATGCACACCACCATCGATGGGCGCAACCCGGCTAACCCGGCTTCTACCACGCCCTTGGTCAACGCCGTGCCGTTCAAGTCCGATGGCACGCTGGACAAGGACGCCATGGCTGCGGGTGACGTGGTCGGCGGCCTGAGCATTGGTGAAGACAAGATCTTCCAGCTCAACGACTGGATTCCGGCGCAGAAAAATGCCGCTGGCGAGTGGTCGGCCAATGGCGCCGTCGCCAACGCCGATGGCGTCAAGCTGGACATGCTCGGCGCCACCCAGTACAACGCCTCATCCGCTGAAATCGCCAAGACCCAGGACGGCTTCGCCACAGGCGAGCTGTCCGGGTTGAGTATCGACCAGAACGGCTACCTGTTCGCCAGCTTCACCAACGGCAAGGACAAGGTGATCGGCCAGGTGGCGATTGCCAATTTCGCCAACCTGCAAGGCCTGACGCCGATTGGCGGCACCAACTGGAAGGAATCCTACGCCTCGGGCGTGCCGGTGATCGGCGCCCCTGATACCGGTACTTTGGGTCAGATTACGGGTGGCGCGTTGGAAGATTCCAACGTCGACCTGACCGGCGAGCTGGTCAACCTGATCAAGGCGCAGAGCAACTACCAGGCCAACGCCAAGACCATTTCCACCGAAAGCACCATCATGCAGACCATCATCCAGATGACTTGATGATGCCTGGGGCTGCACAGCAGCCCTGCGCGACACAAGGCTGCGCCTACAGGTGATCGCGATTCCCTGGAGGCGCAGCCTTTATCGCGATGGGCCGCAAGGCGGTCCCACATTCTGAAAGGTTGACGCTCATGACAAGGCTAATGCTGATAGCCCTGCTGGCCATGACTTTGCCGCTTTCGGCCGCTCCCGCCCCGTTCTACTTATGGCAAAGCCTGGTCACCGGCCGCTACCTGTGTGTGCCCCACAACCCGGGCAAGGGCTGGGTACGCCATGCCGGCCCCTACAACAACGCAGCTTGCCGCAGCCATTGAGCCTACCTTGCCGCAGGCGGCAATTATCCGCCGACAAACTGACGGTTACTGCCCCGTGGCACGCTGCAAGCCCCGTAAACCGGCTGTTTCAGACTTGGTTCGATTATTGCTTTGAACCTGCCCAGTGACAGCGCGGCAGCGACGCGCAGAAGGAGATACTGTGGACAAGTTGCTTTATGTGGCCATGACCGGTGCCAGCCAGAACGCGCTGGCGCAGAAGGCCCACGCCAACAACCTGGCGAACGTTTCCACCAATGGTTTTCAGCGCGACCTGGAACAGGCCCGCTCGATGCCGGTGTTCGGTGACAGCTTCCCGGCGCGCGCATTCGCCATGACCGAACGGCCTGCGACCGATTTTACCCAGGGGCCCCTGGTGGAAACCGGCCGTGACCTGGACGTGGCGGTGACCGGCAACGGTTTCATCGCGGTACAGGCCCCCGACGGCAGCGAAGCCTATGTGCGCACCGGTAGCTTGAACATCGATGCCCTTGGCGTGCTGCGCGCCGGCAATGGCATGCCGGTGATCGGCAACGGTGGCCCGATCGCCGTACCGCCCGAGCAGAAGGTGGAGGTCGGCGCTGATGGCACCCTCAGTATCCGCTCCATGGGCGAAGACCCGCGGGTGATTGCCGAGGTTGACCGCATCAAGCTGGTCAACCCCGACATCAAGGGCCTGAAGAAGGGCCTGGACGGCCTGATCCACACCACGTCCGGCCAGCCGGCCGATGCCGACGTGAATGTACGGGTCGTGTCGGGCTTTCTGGAAGGCAGCAACGTCAACGCGGTCGAGGAAATGACCTCGGTGCTGGCGTTGTCACGCCAGTTCGAACTGCACGTCAAGATGATGAACACGGCCAAGGAAGGCGACGAAGCCATGGCTCGGGTTTTGCAAATCGGCTAATCACTTTTGAACGCGTGCCGTAAAACAGGCGCACGAGGAGAAATTACATGCTTCCGGCTCTTTGGGTCGCTAAAACCGGCCTGTCCGCACAGGACACCAACCTGACGGTCATTTCCAACAACCTGGCCAACGTCTCGACCACCGGCTTCAAGCGTGATCGTGCCGAGTTCGCCGACCTGCTCTACCAGGTGAAACGCCAGCCTGGCGCCCAGTCGACCCAGGACAGCGAGCTACCCTCGGGCCTGCAGGTCGGTACAGGTGTGCGCATTGTCGGTACCCAGAAAAGCTTCGTCGCCGGCAGCCTGCAAACTACCGAAAACCCGCTGGACATGGCGGTCAACGGGCGTGGCTTCTTCCAGATCCTGCAGCCGGATGGCACCGTTTCCTATACCCGTGACGGTACCTTCCACCTCAATTCCGACGGCCAGATCGTTACCGCCAACGGCTATGCCCTGGAACCCGCGATTGTTGTGCCCAACGATGCTCAGACCTTCACCGTGGGCACCGACGGCACTGTCTCGATCACCACGGCCGGCAACCCGGCTGCGCAGGTGATCGGCAACATCCAGACCGCCGACTTCATCAACCCGGCCGGCCTGCAAGCAATTGGCGACAACCTGTTCCTGGAAACCGCCGCCAGTGGCGCGCCGCAAGTCGGCACCCCGGGGCTGAACGGTTTCGGCACAACCCAGCAGCAGACCTTGGAAAACTCCAACGTCAGCACCGTGGAAGAGCTGGTGAACATGATCACCACCCAGCGCGCCTACGAGATGAACTCCAAGGTCATCTCCACCGCCGACCAGATGCTGTCGTTCGTTACCCAGCAGCTCTAAGCCGCCTTGTACTTTCGTTACACCCGTGCCCGTGAGGTAAGCGTCATGAATCGTCTGTTGTCCGTTTTCGCCCTGGGGGGGGCGGTGTTGCTGGCAGGTTGCGTCGCGCCGACGCCCAAGCCCAACGACCCGTACTATGCGCCGGTGTTGCCGCGCACCCCATTGCCGGCAGCGGCCAACAACGGTTCGATCTACCAGGCCGGTTTCGAGCAGAACCTTTACAGCGACCGCAAAGCGTTCCGGGTGGGTGACATCATCACCATCACCCTCAACGAGAAAACCTCGGCCAGCAAGAACGCCGGGTCGCAGATTGCCAAGAACAGCAAGACCAATATCGGCCTGACGTCGCTGTTCGGTGGCACACCGAACACCAACAACCCGTTTGGCGGCGGCGACCTGTCGCTGGAGGCGGGCTACAGCGGTGACCGCGCCACCAAGGGCGATAGCAAGGCGACCCAGGGCAACACCCTGACCGGCTCGATCACCGTAACGGTGGCCGAAGTACTGCCCAACGGCATCATCGCGGTGCGCGGTGAAAAGTGGCTGACCCTGAACACCGGCGAAGAGTTGGTGCGCATTGCCGGCATGGTCCGTGCCGACGACATCGCCACCGATAACACCGTACCGTCCACCCGTGTGGCCGACGCGCGCATTACCTACTCCGGTACCGGCTCGTTCGCCGATGCCAGCCAGCCTGGTTGGTTGGACCGCTTCTTCCTCAGCCCGCTTTGGCCTTTCTGAGTACGGATGACCATGTTCAACGTGAGGCAGCTGATTGCCGCAACCCTGCTCCTGTCCTGTGCCTGTGTGGCCCAGGCCGAGCGCCTGAAGGACATCGCCAGTATTTCTGGCGTGCGCTCCAACCAGTTGATTGGCTATGGCCTGGTGGTTGGCCTGAACGGTACGGGTGACCAGACCACCCAGACCCCGTTTACCCTGCAAACCTTCAACAACATGCTGTCGCAGTTCGGCATCAAGGTGCCGCCAGGCTCCGGTAACGTGCAGTTGAAAAACGTCGCTGCCGTGTCGGTGCATGCCGACTTGCCGCCGTTCGCCAAGCCGGGCCAGGTGGTCGACATTACCGTGTCCTCGATCGGTAACTCGAAGAGCCTACGCGGCGGCAGCCTGCTGATGACCCCGCTCAAGGGGATTGACGGTAACGTCTACGCCATCGCCCAGGGCAACCTGGTGGTCGGCGGCTTCGACGCCGAGGGCCGCGACGGCTCGAAGATCACCGTCAACGTTCCGTCGGCGGGTAGGATTCCAGGTGGTGCCAGCGTGGAGCGGGCCGTGCCAAGCGGCTTCAACCAGGGCAATACCCTGACCTTGAACCTGAACCGCCCCGATTTCACCACTGCCAAACGTATCGTCGACAAAGTCAACGACCTGCTGGGCCCGGGTGTGGCCCAGGCGGTGGACGGTGGCTCGGTGCGGGTCAGTGCGCCGATGGACCCAAGCCAGCGCGTGGACTACCTGTCGGTCCTGGAAAACCTGGAAATCGATCCCGGCCAGGCGGTGGCCAAAGTCATCATCAATTCGCGTACCGGTACCATCGTCATTGGCCAGAACGTGAAGGTTTCCCCAGCGGCGGTGACCCACGGCAGCCTGACCGTGACCATTACCGAAGACCCGATCGTCAGCCAGCCGGGCCCGCTCTCCAACGGCCAGACTGCCGTGGTGCCACGCTCGCGGGTCAATGCGGAGCAGGAGGCCAAGCCGATGTTCAAGTTCGGCCCAGGCACCACGCTGGATGAAATCGTCCGCGCGGTGAACCAGGTGGGCGCAGCGCCCGGTGACCTCATGGCCATTCTCGAAGCCCTGAAACAGGCCGGCGCCCTGCAAGCCGACCTGATCGTGATCTGAGGCCGCCGCCAATGAACAGCAAAAGCCTGGTTTCCGGTAGTGCCGACAGCGGCGCCTACACCGACCTCAACCGCCTCAACGCGCTCAAGCAGGGTGACCGCGACAGCGAAGCCAATGTGCGCAAGGTGGCCCAGGAGTTCGAGTCGCTATTCATCAGCGAAATGCTCAAGGCCTCGCGCAAGGCCAGCGATGTGCTGGCTGACGACAACCCGATGAACACCGAAACGGTCAAGCAGTACCGAGACATGTACGACCAGCAACTGGCCGTAAGCATGTCCCGCGAGGGGGGCGGCATCGGCTTGCAGGACGTGCTGGTGCGCCAGCTGACCAAGGGCCGCAGCGCTTCGATCAACACCAGCCCATTCCCGCGGGTGGATAACGCAGGCCCGGCCTTGTGGGGCAACAAGGTGGCAGAGCCGGCACATGCCACCCCGCCGGCCAGCGCCCGCAACGACGTGGCTGCGCTCAATTCGCGGCGCCTGGCCCTGCCCAGCAAGCTCACCGACCGCCTGCTGGCCGGTATCGTGCCCTCGGCGGCTACGGCCAACGCTGCTGCCGTGCCGGCGCGTGAAGGCCAGCAAGTGGCCAAGGCTTTCGCCGTGCCGGACTCGGGGCTGCGCATTGTCGGTCGCGCCGTGGCCCAGCCGCCACTGGCACCGAAAAAAGCCTTTGCCGACAGCGACGAATTCGTCGCCACCATGCTGCCGATGGCTGAGCAGGCAGCCAAGCGCATCGGCATCGACCCGCGCTACCTGGTGGCCCAGGCTGCACTGGAAACCGGTTGGGGCAAATCGGTCATGCGCAATAGCGACGGCAGCAGCAGCCACAACCTGTTTGGCATCAAGGCCACCGGCAACTGGCAGGGCGAGCAGGCGCGCGCGATCACCAGCGAGTTCCGCGATGGCCAGTTCGTCAAGGAAACCGCAGCGTTTCGCAGCTACGACTCGTACCAGGACAGTTTCCACGACCTGGTGACCTTGTTGCAGAGTAATTCCCGCTATCAAGGTGCACTGGATTCGGCCGATAACCCAGAGCAGTTTGCAAGAGAGCTGCAAAAGGCAGGTTATGCGACCGACCCGGGCTATGCGCGCAAGATCATCAGCATCGCCCAGCAAATGCAGTCAACCCCGCAATACGCCATGGCTGGCAGAACCACGAACTTATAAAAGGACTAAAGCATGTCGAGCCTGATTTCGATTGGCCTGAGTGGCCTGAATGCCAGCCAGGCGGCATTGTCGGTAACCAGTAACAACATCGCCAACGCCGCGACCAGTGGCTATTCGCGCCAGCAGACGCTGCAGGCTGCGGGGCCCTCGCACAACATCGGCGCGGGGTTCCTGGGGACCGGCACCACGCTGGCCGATGTGCGCCGCATCTACAGCTCCTACCTGGACAACCAACTGCAGACGGCCACCTCGCTGCAGGCGGACTCGGCCACCTTTCAGGACCAGATCACCAGTGTCGACAAACTGTTGGCCGACCGTGACACGGGTATCAGCTCGGTGCTCACGGCATTTTTCGCGGCCATGCAGACGGCCGCAGCCAAGCCAGGTGATGTCGCCTCGCGGCAGCTGTTGCTGACTCAGGCGCAAACCCTGAGCAACCGGTTCAACGCGGTGAGCACCCAGTTGTCCCAGCAGAACGCCACGATCAACTCCCAGCTCGATACCATGGCCGGGCAGGTGAACAAGCTCACCGCCAGCATTGCCGAGTACAACAAGCAGATCACGGCGGCCAGTGCCTCTGGTAACACCCCCAACAGCCTGCTGGATGCGCGCGGTGAAGCGGTACGCCAGCTCAATGAGCTGGTGGGGGTGACGGTGCAGGAGCGCGACGGCAACTACGACGTGTACCTGGGCAGTGGCCAGTCGCTGGTTACCGGCACCAAGGCCAATACCTTGTCGGTGGAGCCGGGGGTGGCCGACAAGAGCCAGGTTGGCCTGCGTATCAACTATGACTCGTTCAGCTCGGACGTGACCTCGGTGATTTCTGGTGGCGCCATCGGCGGTTTGCTGCGCTATCGCCAGGATGTGCTCACGCCGTCGATGAACGAGCTCGGCCGTGTTGCCCTGGTGGTCGCCGACAGCATCAACAGCCAGTTGGGGCAGGGCCTGGATGCCAATGGCCAGTTCGGCAGCTCGCTGTTTTCCAGCATCAACAGTGCCACCGCCATTGCCCAGCGCAGCCTCGCGTCGTCGAACAACAGTGCCGGCTCCGGCAACCTGGATGTCACCATCGCCGACAGCGGGGCACTGACCACCTACGACTACGAAGTGAAGTTCACCAGCGCCAACCAGTACAGCGTGCGCCGCTCCGACGGTACCGACATGGGCAGCTTTGACCTCAATGCCGACCCGGCGCCGGTGATCGACGGGTTCAGCCTGGCGTTGAAAGGCGGTGGCCTGGCGGCCGGCGACAGCTTCAAGGTCATCCCGACCCGTGCCGCTGCCGGTAGCATCACCACCACCCTGACCGACGCCAACAAGCTGGCTTTCGCCGGGCCGATCAGTGCCAACGCGGGCAGTGGCAACAGCGGCACCGGCACCATCACCCAGCCGACGCTGGGTGAAGCGCTGGACATTTACGGCGGTGCCGACACCGCGTTGATCCAGCAGTCGATTCGCGACTCGATGCCGGTGCGCGTGGTGTTCGACGCCGCCAGTGGCGGTTCGCAGGGCTACAAGCTGTTCGATGCCAAGGGCACCCAGATCGGCACGGGCAGTGTGGTGCCAGGGCAGGACAACAAGCTGTCCATCGCGGTGCCAATGCTGGATGGTTCGGGCAACCCGATTCTGGATGGCAGCGGCAACCCGCGTACCTTCAGTGTCGAGACCACCATCGGCGGCAGCCCTGCCGCCAACGACAGCTTTACCCTGTCGTTCAATGCCGACGGCAAGGCGGATAACCGCAATGCCACGGCGCTCCTGGAGCTGCAGACCAAGTCGACGGTCAATACCGGCTCGGGTGGCGGTACCAGCTTCACGTCTGCCTACGCCTCGCTGGTCGAGCGCGTGGGGGCCAAGGCCAACCAGGCGTCCATCGACACCACCGCCACCGAAGCGGTGCTCAAGTCCGCCAGCGAAAGCCGCAGCGCGGTGTCCGGGGTCAACCTGGATGACGAAGCGGCCAGCCTGGTCAAGTTCCAGCATTACTACACGGCGTCTTCGCAGATCATCAAGGCGGCGCAAGAAACCTTCAGCACCCTGATCAACGCTTTGTAAGGAGTAGACTATCGTGCGTATTTCCACTGCTCAGTTCTATGAGGCCAGCGCCAGTAGCTACTCCAAGAACTTCTCCAGCATGAACAAGACCAACGATCAGGTGACTTCGGGTATTCGCATCCAGACAGCGGCTGATGACCCGGTCGGTGCTGCGCGCCTGTTGCTGCTGCAACAGCAGCAGTCGTTGCTGGACCAGTACAGCGGCAACATCAATACGGTCAGCAATGCGCTGCTGCAGGAAGAGAGCGTACTCTCCACCATCAACGATGCGATGCAGCGCGCCAGCGAGTTGGCGATCCGCGCCGGTGGCGCCGGCGTCACCGACTCCGATCGCGTGGCCATCAGTACCGAGTTGAAGGAGATCGAGGCCAACATCTTCGGCCTGCTCAACTCGCGCGATGCCAATGGCGACTACATGTTCGGCGGCTCGAAAAGCACCACGCCGCCTTACGTCCGTAATTCCGATGGTACCTACAGCTATCACGGTGACCAGACCCAGCTGAGCCTGCAGGTCTCCGATACCCTGAACCTGGCCACCAACGACACCGGTTTCAGCATCTTCGACTCGGCCAGCAACAAAAGTCGCACCCAGTCGAGCTTGCTGGTGCCCGCCACCGACGACAACGTGGTCGGCGTATCGTCGGGGCTGTTGACATCGAGCACCACCTACAACAACAGCTTCACGGCGGGCCAGCCCTACAAGCTGACCTTCACCAGCGCGACCCAGTACACCATCACCGACGCCAGCGGCAGGGACATCACCTCCGAAACTGCCACCAACGGGACCTTCGACAGCAACACCGAGGGTGCCAACAAGATTGCCCTGCGTGGCGTTGAGTTCGAAATCACCGTCACCCTGGAAGAGGGCGCCGATGCCGATGCGGCCGTGGCGGGGCGTGAGTTCTCGCTGCAAGCGCGTCCGGACTCGTTCAATGCCACCCGCAACGGCAGCAACAGCTCCAGCGCCCAGATCACCGGCAGCAGCGTCACCGATGAAACCGCCTACCGCAGTACCTTCCCCAGCAATGGTGCGGTGATCAAGTTCACCGGCCCCGGCGCCTATGAGCTGTACGCCCAGCCATTGACCGCCGATAGCAAGGCGATTGCCAGCGGCACCTTCACGGCGCCTTCGCTGACGGTGGCCGGGGTGACCTACGAGATGTCCGGCTCGCCAGAGGCCGGTGACCAATTCGCGATCACCGCCAATACCCACCAGAACCAGAACGTGCTGGAAACCATCAGCCAGTTGCGTGCTGCCCTGGATACCCCGGTCACCGGCACGGGCGAAGCCAACGCACTGAAAGACGCGGCTGCCTCGGCCATCGCCAACCTGGCCAGTGCCCGCGAGCAGGTCGATATTACCCGTGGCTCGATTGGTGCCCGTGGTAACTCGCTGGAGATCCAGCGGCAGGAGAACACCAGCCTGGGCCTGGCCAACAAGACGACCCAGAACGCCATCGGCAACACCGACATGTCGCAGGCTGCCATTACCCTGACGTTGCAGCAGGCCATGCTGGAGGCCTCGCAGCTGGCCTTCTCGCGCATCTCGCAGTTGAGCCTGTTCAACAAACTCTAAGCTGGCTTTTCGATCGCTGGGGCCGCTTTGCGGCCCTTCGCGGGCTTGCCCGCTCCCACAGGGCATTCGCAGGCCTTCAAGCACACGCAAAACCTGTGGGAGCGGGCAAGCCCGCGAAGAGGCGCAAAGCGGCCCCAGCTTTTATGCTCGCGAAAACCCAGTCCCCGCACCCTCTGCAAGGCTTTCGTAGCATTTCAATGTGACCAATGAGTCAAAACGGTCATCTTCCCTGTATTCTATGCAGCAGCTGTTGCAGCATTTTGTTACCGGCGCGCAGGCGAGCGCTGCCGGTATTTGGCGCCCTCAATTCATCGAGTGGTGGTCTTTGGCTGTTTTCATTGGGAAGCCAGAATGATTGGCATCAAAAGCATCGCGAGTTACGTGCCTACCGCTGGCCTGGACAACTATGTCCAGGGTGCGAAGTTCGGCAAGGACGAAGAGTTCATGTTCGGCAAGATCGGCGCCTCTTTCCTGCCGCGCAAGGCCGCAGAACAGGAAACCTCCGACCTGTGCGTAGAAGCCGCCCAGGCCCTGTTCGCCAGCAACCCTGACCTGGATCCGCAGTCGATCGATGCGTTGATCGTGGTCACCCAGAACGGTGACGAAGAAGGCCTGCCGCACACCGCTGCCATCGTTCAGAGCAAGCTGGGCCTTTCCACCCGGGTAGCGGCGTTCGATGTGTCGCTGGGCTGCTCGGGCTATGTGTATGGCTTGTATGCGATCAAGGGCTTCATGGAAGCGGCAGGGCTGAAAAATGGCTTGCTGATCACTGCCGACCCGTACTCGAAGATCGTCGACCCGGAAGACCGTAACACCACCATGCTGTTTGGCGACGCCGCCACGGCTACCTGGATGGGTGAAGGCGCGGTCTGGAAGTTGGGCCAGGCGCGTTTCGGCACCGACGGGTCCGGCGCTGAACACCTCAAGGTCAGCGATGGCAAGTTCTTCATGAACGGCCGCCAGGTATTCAACTTCGCCTTGATCAAGGTGCCGGCGCACCTGCATGAGTTGCTGGACGCCAGCGGCCTGCAGTCATCGGATATCGACGCCTTCTGCATCCACCAGGGTAGCGCGGCGATTGTCGACGCGGTCGCGCGCCGTTTCGAAGAGCAGCACCCCGAGAAGTTCGTCAAGGACATGCTCGAAACCGGCAACACTGTGTCGTCCAGCGTGCCACTGCTGCTGCAGAAGCACATGCTCGACGGCAGCTGGAAGCGCGTGGCCATCAGCGGCTTTGGCGTGGGGCTGTCGTGGGGCTCGGCCATTCTCTATCGCGACTGACCCTCAGCCCGTTCCCAAAAGCGCCCGGCGGCCACCGCCCGGCGCTTTTTTTATGCCTGGACCAACAGGCACGGGCCTCACCTAGTCCCTGTGGGAGCGGGCATGCCCGCGAAAAAATCAACGCGGTGGATGGCACCGGCATTGCCGGTGTTCGCGGGCGCGCCCGCTCCCACAGGGGAGGGTGGGGGCTGGCAATGCCATCAAGCCTGTTCAGCAGCGGAATTTGACGCCAATAAACCGCCCTTAACCCCTTGATTTCTCAGGGCTGGCCTCCTGCCAGCATTTTTTTTTCGAAAAAACCCTCAAGCAACTCGCGCACCCGACGATAACTATTACGAAGGTTCTCTAGGCCAATCCGGCGGTTGCCAAGGCCGGAAGCCGCAGTACCCATCCAACGAGGATTTCGTCATGCCGTTAACCGTTAATACCAACATTGCGTCGATCACTACCCAGGGCAACCTGACCAAGGCGAGCAACGCCCAGACCACTTCGATGCAGCGTCTGTCCTCGGGTCTGCGCATCAACAGCGCTAAAGACGACGCTGCCGGCCTGCAGATCAGCAACCGTCTGACCAGCCAGATCAACGGCCTGGGCCAGGCTGTGAAAAACGCCAACGACGGTATCTCGATTGCCCAGACCGCTGAAGGCGCGATGCAGGCTTCGACCGACATCCTGCAGAAAATGCGTACACTGGCACTGTCCTCGGCTACTGGCTCCCTGAGCGCCGACGACCGTAAGTCGAACAACGACGAATACCAAGCTCTGACTGCAGAACTGACCCGTATCTCGCAGACCACCACCTTCGGCGGTCAAAAGCTGCTGGACGGTTCTTATGGCACCAAGGCCATTCAGGTTGGTGCAAATGCAAACGAAACGATCAACCTGTCGCTGGAGAACGTAGCGGCAAATCAGATCGGTTCCCAGCAGGTGAAGAGTATTACAGCCTCTCCGAAAGCAACCGGTCTGACTGGCGGTGATCTCACTGTAACTGGTAATGGTCAGAGTGAGGACTTCAAGGTTAAAGCTGGCGCCTCTGCAAAAGAAATCGCCAAAGGTCTTAATGGTATCATTGGTGGTCTTACCGCCACTGCTAGTACTGAAGTTAGCTTCACTGTAGATGCAGCTGCTTCAACCACGCCAGCGGATTTCACGATTACTGTGGGTGACCAAGACGTCACACTGCTGGGCGTGAGGGACACGGCTTCGCTTGCTGATCAGCTGAAGTCCAACTCCGCGAAATTGGGCATTAGCGTTAACTATGATGAAAGCAATGGCTCACTTTCCATCAAGTCTGACACCGGTGAAAACGTTGCTTTCTCTGACACCAACGCTGGTGCCGTTGCTGCAATTAAAGTTGCAAGCAAAGGTGGTGATGGCCTCTATAGCACCGCTGTTGCGATTGCTGACACAATGATCGCTACTGGTGCAGTATCTCTGGATTCTGCGAAAGGCTATTCTTTGACCAGTGCTGGTACAGCAGTTACTGAGCTGTTTGGCGCGAAAGGCACTTCTGAAAAAACAACTATTGCCCAAACTGATGTAACCGACGCAACCAAGGCACAAAACGCCTTGGCCGTCATCGACAAGGCCATCGGCTCCATCGACAGCGTCCGTTCGGGCCTGGGTGCTACCCAGAACCGTCTGCAAACCACCGTCGACAACCTGCAGAACATCCAGAAGAACTCCACCGCTGCCCGTTCCACCGTGCAGGACGTGGACTTCGCTTCGGAAACTGCCGAGCTGACCAAGCAGCAGACCCTGCAGCAGGCTTCGACTGCGATCCTGTCGCAGGCCAACCAGCTGCCATCCTCGGTCCTGAAACTGCTCCAGTAATTCAGGCGCCTGAGTAAAGGGTGAAAGGGCGCGTTTACGTGCCCTTTTGCCTTTTTTGACATGAGGAGTTCGAAACATGGACATGAGTGTCCAGCTGAGCCAAGTGTATCCGTCCGTGTTACCCCAGGCGCCAGTAGCTGATCGGGACTCAGCGGCACCTGCCAAAGTGCAGGAAGTTGCTGCCCCCGAGAAACAGCCGCACTCGCGCGAAGACCTGGAAAAGGCAGTTGGCGAAATTCGTGATTTCGTCCAGTCGAGCCAGCGTCAGCTGGACTTTTTCATTGATGATTCCACGGGTCGGGTTGTAGTCAAGGTGATTGCTACCCAGTCCGGCGAGGTGATCCGGCAGCTTCCGTCGGAACTTGCGCTTAAGTTGGCGCAAAGCCTCAGTGAAGCCAGTAGCTTGCTGTTCGATGATCAGGCGTAGGCTGGCATGATTTTTGTTGTTGTCGATAATTTGATGGATATTTCCGCCAAGGATCCGGCAGCTACTGAACAAGGAGAGCAATGATGGCAGGTACAACAGTCAGTGGTATTGGCTCGGGCATTGACACCCAGGCGATCGTCGAGTCCCTGGTGGCCGCGCAAAAGGCGCCAAAACAGGCCCAGATCAATACCCAAACACTGAAGGCAACCACCACGTTGTCCTCTATTGGCAAGATTCAGGCCGCTCTGGATGCCTTCCGTGGCGCATTAACCACAATGACCGACAGTAACAGCTTCGGTGGACTCAGCCTGAAGTCTTCGGATGAGAAGGTCGCGACCGTGACCATGGGCACCGGGGCCGCAAATGGCTCGTTCAAGCTGATCGTCGACAAGCTGGCGACTGCGTCGAAAGTCTCGACCAAGGTCTATGCGAATGGCGCCGGCTCGGTAGTCAATAGCGGCACCACGTCGACTACCTTGACCATGAGTCAGGGCGGTAAGGACTTTGATCTGAGCGTTCCCCCTGGTGCAACGTTGCAGCAGGTGCGCGATAGCATCAATAGTCAGTTTGGTACGGCAGGTCTGAGTGCCAACGTACTGACTGATGCCAATGGCTCTCGTTTGATTGTCACCTCGACCACGATGGGGGAAGGCTCCGATATTACGCTTTCGGGCAACTCGGGCATCGATACTGGCTATTCCGTAGTCGATGAGCCGACGGACGCCGAGTACACCCTCGATGGCATCGCAATGAAGTCCAAGACCAACGATATCAATGATGCCGTCAGTGGGCTCAATATCAAGTTGGTGGGTATTTCGCCGACGAGCGCCACCAGTGGAGAAAAGACAGCGACCATTTTATCGCTGACTACCAGTTCCACCACCTTGAAGTCGGGCCTCAAGGGTTTCATCGATACCTACAATGCCTTGCTTACGGTTCTGAACGCTGAAACAAAGGTCACCAAGAATGCCGATGGCACCATGACGGCCGCTGCGCTGACCGGTGATGCGACCATGCGCACCTTGATGACTTCCATCCGTGAAGAACTCAATGCGGTGTCGGGCAACGGTACGCTGAAGTCGTTGGCCGCATTTGGTGTAACGTCTGCCCAGGATGGCGGTGCGCTAAGCCTGGACGACAAGAAGTGGGACAAGGCTGCAACCAACAATGCGGCAGATCTGACCAGCATTTTCAATGGCAAGGACGGCCTGCTGGCGCGCCTGCAAAAGGTCACCGAGCCGTTCGCCAAGGCCAGTACCGGTACACTTGCCGCACGCTCCCAGGTGCTCAGTGAAAGCCTGACCAAGCTCAAGGCCGAGCAGGACACCCTGGACGCCCGCATGGAAGCACTGCAAAAAAGCCTGCAGGACAAGTACAACAACATGGATACCTTGGTCACGCAGTTGCGTCAGCAGCAGAACTCGGTACTCAGCACGCTCAACGCGTTGAACAAGTCGAACAGCGACGATTGATCCATGAGTATTGCATGAAGCCTGGGCACAGTGCCCAGCTTCATGTCATCGGCCGGTAAAGTTTTTCTCGATCCGCCCGATACAAGGAATATCTCCCCTAAGCCTGCCCGTCACGAGGTCGCAAGATGAATCCCATGAGAGCCCTTCGTCAGTACCAGAAGGTCAATTCCCATGCTCAGATTTCCGAAGCCACGCCGCATCGCCTGGTGCAGATGCTGATGGAGGGAGGTCTCGATCGGATGGCCCAGGCCAAGGGTGCTATGGCGCGCGGTGACATCGCCGAGAAGGGGCTGATGCTGGGCAAGGCGATCGACATCATCATCGGCCTGCGTGACGGCCTGCAGCCGGAGAAAAGCGAAAACCCCGAGTATGTGGAAAACCTCGACGCCCTCTATGTATACATGACCAACCGGCTCATGCAGGCGAATGTCGACAACGATGCCAGCATCATCGACGAAGTTGCGCAACTGCTAATTACCGTGAAAAGCGGTTGGGATGGCATTGCCGACGCCCAGCCCGCCAGCTGACGGCAAGGAGATTAACGTGAACGCACTGCAACGCCTCGATGACACCTGCGATGCCCTGATCGGCGCTCTTGGTGAACGTGACTGGGACGCTATTGCCAAGTTGGATGTGGCATGTCGCACCTGCATCGACGAGGTACTGGAAAACCACACGATGGACCAGGGGTTGCTGCGCGAAAAGCTGGAAGGGGTTTTGGAGGTCTACCGCAACCTCATCGATGTGACAACCGGTGAACGCCAGGCAATTGCCGAAGAGATGATGCAGATCAACCAAGCAAAAAATGCTTCAAAGGTATATCATCTCTTCAGGTAAGATGCGCACAACATTAGAAAAGGCGCCATAAATTTGACTGTATGGCCCTTTTTGACTTAACTAGTGGCTGTTTTCGAATTCCAGACGTCCGAACACTGACCATTCAGTCGGAATGATGTCGAGCATGCCCCTTGCAGGGTGCCGATATGACTAGGGAAGTTGCTATTGCATGTGGCGTGAAACCAAGATCCTGCTGATCGATGACGACAGCGCGCGCCGCCGCGACCTCGCGGTGGTGCTGAACTTTCTCGGCGAAGAAAACCTCGCGTGCGCCAGCCACGACTGGCAGCAGGCGGTGGAGCCTTTGGCCTCGAGCCGTGAAGTGCTGTGCGTGCTTATCGGCGCTGTAAACGCCCCTGGCAATGTGCTTGGGTTGCTTAAGACAGTGGCTGCATGGGATGAGTTCCTTCCTGTTCTACTTTTAGGTGAAATTTCTTCTGCAGACCTGCCGGAGGAGCTTCGCCGCCGCGTCCTTTCCAACCTGGAAATGCCGCCAAGCTACAGCCAGCTGCTCGATTCGCTGCACCGTGCCCAGGTCTATCGCGAGATGTACGACCAGGCACGCGAGCGCGGTCGCCAGCGCGAACCCAACCTGTTCCGCAGCTTGGTCGGCACCAGTCGTGCCATCCAGCACGTGCGGCAGATGATGCAGCAGGTGGCCGATACCGACGCCAGTGTGCTGATCCTGGGTGAGTCAGGCACCGGCAAAGAGGTGGTCGCGCGCAACCTGCACTACCACTCCAAGCGCCGCGACGCGCCGTTCGTGCCGGTCAACTGCGGCGCGATCCCTGCCGAGTTGCTGGAAAGCGAGCTGTTCGGCCACGAGAAGGGTGCCTTCACCGGGGCGATCACCAGCCGTGCCGGGCGTTTCGAACTGGCCAACGGCGGTACCCTGTTCCTCGACGAAATCGGCGACATGCCGTTGCCGATGCAGGTCAAGCTGCTGCGCGTGCTGCAGGAGCGCACCTTCGAGCGCGTGGGCAGCAACAAGACCCAGAGCATTGATGTGCGCATCATTGCCGCTACGCACAAGAACCTCGAGAACATGATCGAGGACGGCACCTTCCGCGAAGACCTGTACTACCGGCTGAACGTGTTCCCCATCGAGATGGCACCGCTGCGCGAGCGGGTGGAAGACATTCCGCTGCTGATGAACGAGCTGATCTCGCGCATGGAGCACGAGAAACGCGGTTCCATCCGTTTCAATTCCGCTTCGATCATGTCGTTGTGCCGCCATGGCTGGCCGGGCAACGTGCGTGAGCTGGCCAACCTGGTCGAGCGCATGGCGATCATGCACCCGTACGGGGTGATTGGCGTGTCCGAGCTGCCGAAGAAGTTTCGTTACGTCGATGACGAAGACGAGCAGATGGTCGACAGCCTGCGCAGCGACCTGGAAGAGCGCGTGGCGATCAATGGCAATACGCCGAATTTCGGCAGTCATGCGATGCTGCCGCCTGAAGGCCTGGACCTGAAGGACTACCTGGGTAGCCTGGAGCAGGGCCTGATCCAGCAGGCGCTGGACGATGCCAACGGTATCGTTGCGCGCGCGGCTGAGCGTTTGCGTATTCGTCGCACCACATTGGTGGAGAAGATGCGCAAGTACGGCATGAGCCGCCAGGGGGGCGAGGAGCAGGCGGAGGATTGATGGGGGCGTCGGGGTGTTCACCTCGACCTTTCTAGTGCCTGTTAGATCGAGCGCCGCCCGCGCGGCGCATCGCGAGCTGGCGCTCGCTCCTACGTTTGTTTCGGGCCAGTGAGGCCTCTGACAGGCGCGCGCGACCGCCTTGTTCGTACGACGCGATATTGAGCCATGCGCCAAGGCATTCGCGCGCAAATCCCCCAGGAATAATTGGCCCGAAACAAACGTAGGAGCGAGCGCCAGCTCGCGATGCGCCGCGCGGGCGGCGCTCGATTTGCGCCCCCGCCATAAATCTCAAGCCAAGCGTTATGCCCCCATCCCCGGCACGGCTATTGCTACACCGCTGGCACCACACCGTTTTTATGACGGTCAGCCACGCGAGAGAGCACGATGCCCCAGGCCGCCAAACTATCCCGAGCCCCCGGTCCGCAGGGGCATACCCCGGTCGAGCAGGACAGCCGCCAGGGTATCGAGCACACCTTCGCCCTGTTCAATCAGGTGTCCAGCCAGCTGAGCCAGTCCTACAGCCTGCTCGAAGCCCGGGTCAGCGAGCTGAAGGGCGAACTGGCGGTGGTCAGCGCCCAGCGCATCGACGAACTGAGTGAAAAGGAACGCCTGGCCAACCGCCTGCAGAACCTGCTGGACCTGCTGCCTGGCGGGGTGATCGTGATCGATGGCCAAGGCCTTGTGCGTGAAGCCAACCCGGCCGCCTGCCAACTGCTCGGCGAGCCGTTGCTCGGCCAGCTGTGGCGCCAGGTGATCGCCCGCAGCTTTGCACCGCGCAAGGACGACGGCCATGAAGTCTCGCTACGCGACGGCCGCCGCCTGTCCATCGCCACCCGTTCCCTGGACGCCGAGCCTGGCCAGTTGGTGCTGCTCAACGACCTGACTGAAACCCGACGCCTGCAGGACCAGTTGGCGCGCCATGAGCGCCTGTCGGCGCTGGGGCGCATGGTCGCCTCGCTGGCACATCAGATCCGTACCCCCTTGTCGGCAGCCATGCTCTACGCCAGCCATCTGGCCGACAGCGCGCACGAGCTTGATGCCGAAACCCGCCAGCGCTTTGCCGCGACCTTGAAAGAGCGCCTGCACGAACTGGAACACCAGGTGCGCGACATGCTGGTATTCGCCCGTGGCGAGCTGCCGCTGGGCGATCGGCTCACCCCCAAGGCCCTGTTCCAGGCCTTGCAGCAGGCCGCCCAGGCCCATGTGCAGGGGCACGCCGTGCGCTGGCAGTGCGACAGCCACCTGGGTGAGCTGCTCTGCAATCGGGACACCCTGGTGGGGGCGTTGCTCAACCTGATCGAGAATGCCTTGCAGGCCAGCGAAGGCCCGGCGCAGTTGAAAGTGCACCTGTACCGCCGCCAGCGCACCCTGCACCTGTGCGTGTGTGATGCCGGCAGCGGCATCGACGCCAGCTTGTTGGCGCGCCTGGGTGAGCCGTTTCTGACCACCAAGGCCACCGGCACCGGCCTGGGGCTGGCGGTGGTCAAGGCGGTGGTGCGGGCGCACCAGGGCAGCCTGAGCCTGCGCTCCAAGGTCGGTCGTGGCACCTGCGTGCGGGTCGAGCTGCCGTTGATCGACGGGCAATTGGCGGAGGGCGTGTAATGGCGATCAAGGTGCTGCTGGTCGAGGATGACCGCGTATTGCGCCAGGCCCTGGGTGACACGCTGGCAATCGGCGGCTTTGCCTACCAGGCAGTCGGAAGTGCCGAGGAAGCCCTGGAGGCCTTGCACGATGGCGCCTTCAGCCTGGTGGTGAGCGATGTGAACATGCCCGGCATGGATGGCCACCAGTTGCTCGCGCAGTTGCGCCGCCAGCAACCACAGTTGCCGGTGTTGTTGATGACCGCGCATGCGGCGGTCGAGCGTGCGGTGGAGGCCATGCGCCAAGGGGCTGCCGATTACCTGGTCAAACCGTTCGAGCCCAAGGCGCTGCTCAGCCTGGTCGAGCGGCATGCGGCCGGCCGGGTCACGGGCGAAGAGGGGCCGGTGGCCTGCGAGCCGGCTAGCCGCCAGCTTCTGGAGCTGGCGGCGCGCGTGGCGCGCAGCGATTCCACCGTGCTGATTTCCGGTGAGTCTGGTACCGGCAAGGAAGTGCTGGCGCGCTACATTCACCAGCAATCCCCACGGGCGGCACAGCCCTTTGTGGCGATCAACTGTGCGGCGATCCCCGACAACATGCTCGAAGCCACCTTGTTCGGGCACGAAAAGGGCGCCTTTACCGGTGCCATTGCCTCCCAGCCCGGCAAGTTCGAGCAGGCCGAGGGCGGCACCTTGCTGCTCGACGAAATTTCGGAAATGCCCATGGCACTGCAGGCCAAGCTGTTGCGGGTGCTGCAGGAGCGCGAGGTAGAGCGGGTAGGCGGGCGCAAGCCGGTCAGTCTCGACATTCGGGTATTGGCCACGACCAACCGCGACCTGGCTGGCGAGGTGGCCGCGGGGCGTTTCCGTGAAGACCTGTATTACCGGCTTTCGGTCTTCCCCCTGGCCTGGCGCCCGTTGCGCGAGCGCCCTGGCGACATTTTGCAACTGGCCGAGCGCCTGCTGGCGCGGCATGTGGCGAAGATGAAGCATGCCCCGGTGCGCTTGTCGGCGCAGGCACAGGCCTGTTTGCAAGGCTACGCCTGGCCGGGCAACGTCCGTGAACTGGACAACGCCCTGCAGCGGGCGCTGATTCTGCAGCAGGGCGGGGTGATCGAAGTGGCGGATTTCTGTCTGGCAGGCGCCATTCCCTTGTCAGCTGGCAATGAGCCATTACCGACAGCCGCCGCTGAAGCCAGCGGACTGGGGGATGACATGCGCCGCCACGAGTACCAGATGATCATCGATACCTTGCGCGCTGAGCGTGGCCGCCGCAAGGAAGCCGCCGAACGGCTCGGCATCAGCCCGCGCACCCTGCGCTACAAACTGGCGCAGATGCGCGATGCCGGGTTTGACGTCGAGGCCAGCTTGTTCGGCTGACATGCCCAGTTCGAACGCGCGACGCGGCGTGTGTGGGAGCAGGCGCGCCCGCGAAGAATCCAACGCGCTGCATGGCACCGGCTGCGCCGGTGTTCGCGGGCAAGCCCGCACGGGGATCGCATCAGGGCTGACAGGTGTTTGCCACAAGGTATGCAGCGCCTGTTAGAGCGAGCGCCGCCCGCGCG
>NZ_RHQO01000025.1:0-65239 GCF_003935475.1 Pseudomonas sp. p99-361
CGCTCGCTCTAACAGGCGCTGCCATACCTTGTGGCAAACACCTGTCAGCCCTAAGGCGATCCCTGTGGGAGCTGGCTCGCCTGCGATGGGCTGCGCTGTCGCGCAGAGAGCTCAATTCGTAAGCGCGACGCGGCCTGTGTGAGAGCGGGCGTGCCCGCGAAGAAGCCAACGCGGTGGCTGGCACCGGCTACGCCGGTGTTCGCGGCGGTTTGACGCCTCGACATGCCCGCTGCCCCAAGGGCCTGGCTAAATCAATGAGTTATGTATTGTTCTATGAGCGCGGGCTTACCTGCGATGGGTTGCCCAGCAGCCCCTTAACGGGTGATACAGCATTACGCACTATTAAAGCAGTTTGAATGGAGAGCAGCGGGTGGAAGCAAGAAGCGTTGTCGCCGAAATGTTCATTGGAATCCCAACGCATTTCTGGGTATTGCCGGTGGCCGGCCTGGTAGCCTATTACGGTTTGAAATGGTCGGTCAGGTTCGGCAGCCGGGCCACCCTGTTGCAAGTATCGACTTACCTGTTGTTGCTGACACTGGCAGTGCTGCCCAATGGTATTTATGCGCTGTTTCCGCCAACGCCTGATCCTGATGTGCTGCTGAACAACGCGCCGTTGCCCAATTATGCAGGCCGTTTTTATCTGGACGCATTCTACGTTTTCAGCGGCTGGGCACTCAGTAAAGTCGTGAAGCTCAAGTTTCGCTAGGCTGGCGCTGCGGCCAGCTTTCACCTGCGCCCTCGCCGCCGTCCATTCTCGCAGCAACGGCGCGCAATTGCTCCGCAACCCCATCAATAGCGCGCACGTGCGCGGTGACATCGATGTCGCCTGGCGAACTGCCGCGAGCCAGCATGAAGCGCACATGGCCACTCATGGTCTGGCTAAGCTGGTCCAGGTGATCTGCTGTTCTGACCAGATCTGACTTGATAGTGCGAAGCGTTTCCATAATGCGGGGGCCTGATTGTCGGATGCTGTTGCGCCTGGGGTCAGCAAAGGCAGGCCTAAGTGATCAGGTCTCATCCAGCAACAGTTCCGGATCGAAGAAGAACGAGGCCAGCAGCACCGCGGTGATTACGCCCGATGCGTCGGCAATGAACAATAGCAGGGCGCTGGCGTCGCCCGGGGTGAGGTGATTCCTCAAGGCGAAGTCCACGCCGTGCGGGAACGCGGCGATCATCAGCAGCATGGTGGCTAACAAGGCAGAAAGCAACTTCAGATAGGCGCGTCCGAACGCCAGCCCAAAAGCCCAGAACACCAGGATGCAGAGGACAGCCAAGCCAGTGGCGGTTGCATATTGGGTGAGTAGTTCCAGCCACCAGAGCATGGCAATCTCCTGAACGAAGCGAGCACTGAGTCAAGGTAAGTGAACAGGCCAGCCCGAATCGCGCTGCCTGTTGCTCATCAGAAGCGGAGCGGATTCAATTCGTTCCGTCGTTATAAGCAAATAGTCGCCGTGACGTGCTGCCGGTGAACAACAGGCTTCTCACGGCCAGACTTTGGTTGATTGGTCAGTCGGTATCGGTCTCGTTAGAATGCAGCATATCCATACGAGTCAATTGCAAATGCATACTTTTCGTATTTTTATCAGTTCATTGTTAATCGCCGGCCTCGCCGGTTGTGCGACGCCTGGCAAGCCGACGGCCAGCAAGCTCAGTTCGAAAACGCCCCAGGAATATGCGGCCTGCGTCTTGCCGAAATGGCAGGCTGTGGCTCCGCAAGCCACGCAGAAATCGATTGCCCATGGCTATCGACTGACGGCATCCAGTGCCGTGGCCAGTGACGATGTACTGGAGGTGATCGATTCAGGCGAAGGCAGCCGTGCTACGTTCTACAAAGGCAGTTTCTTGTCCGGGGACAAGTTGCGCCAGGCGGCCAAGGAATGCCTGGACTGAAACAGCGCCGAGCGCGGCTGGGTCCTTTCAGACCGCGCCAGGTTTCAACCGGGCTTACGACTGCTTGATCAGTTTGCGCCCGGCCCCTCGGCGTACCACACTGCATATCCAGCGCTTGCCGCAGCGATAGGGCGCACGGATGAAGGTAAGGTCCGCGATGCGCCGCGCCCCCTGAGCCTTGAGAGCCTGGGCGAGCTGGGCGAGCGTTTCTGCCACGATGGTCATGGTTCACCTCATGAATTGACTTCATTCATAATTCTCGACCCATCAAAAGAACCCGTGACTCAGTTCGATTAGGGTTAATCACAAAGTGATAGTGTGGACGCCTCAGTCCGCCCGTCCGGTGCGGATCAGTGCCTGCTGTGCAGTTACCCGAGCAAGAAAGCGGATGCGCCACAGACGGTGGATCTTTACAGTGGCGGCATCGCAATCTGCAGGAGCCCGCTGATGTCCAGCGCATTCACCATGATGCAATCGCCTGTGGGCACGCTTACCCTGGTAGCGCGCGGCGATCGCCTGGCAGCCGTGCTGTGGGAGAACGAGCGCGAAAACCGCGTGCGCCTGGGCGCACTGCACCGTGACGATCAGTGCCCGGTGCTGCTGGAAACCGCTCGCCAACTGGGTGAGTACTTCAGCGGCAAGCGCCGACAGTTCGAGCTGCCGCTGGATTTTGCCGGTACCGGGTTCCAGCGCCAGGTGTGGGCCGCGTTGCTGGCCATACCCTTCGGTGAAACCCGCAGCTACGCCGAGATTGCCCGGCAGCTCGGCAACCCCGGTGCGGTGCGTGCAGTGGGCGCGGCCAATGGCCGCAACCCCATCTCGATCATCGCGCCTTGCCACCGGGTCATCGGTGCATCGGGCAACTTGACCGGGTTTGCCGGCGGGCTGGCGGCCAAGCAATACCTGCTGGCGCTGGAAGGGCGGCAGAGCCTGGCGCTGGACCTTTAGCGGTTCAACCGAACCAGCTGGCGATCAGGCAAGCCAGCACCGCCAGTACCGAACCTGCCATCAGGGTGTAGTGCCGGTGGGCCCGCCGCGCAGCCTGTTGCACTTCACGCAGGTAGGCGCCGGGTGTTGGCGCGTCGGGCCGGTGACGCAAATGCTCGGCCACGTCGGCCATTTGCCCCCGGATGATCAGGCCGGTCAGGTAGTAGGCACAGGCATAGCTGAGCACGGCCAGTACGAAATAGGTCATACCGGATCCAGTGGCAGGGCAATGGCATTGGCCTGGCAGGTATCGACGATGAGGCCTTCGCCGATGCAGTTCGCCATCAGCGCCGGCATGGCCGCCTGGCGTGCCACACTGGGCTCATAGCCGGTCAGCGACAACTCGGGAAACACCACCAGTTCGGCGCCAAGCGCTGCAGCCTGTTCGATGCAGGCCAGATGGCGCTGCAGGTTGGCTGAGACCTCGCCTTTGAGCGATGCCAGTTGTACGGCGCACAGCTTCATGTAAACCCTTCCCTGGTAGAGGTTGAAGCCGCCAGCATACTATCGGCCACGACGCCTGTACCAGTGAAGGGGCGTTCAGCGAGCACAAGGGGCGAAAGTGGCCCGCGACCTGCGCGCTTGGAGCAGGTTGTGCCATGCTGTTCATCAAGGGTGCGATGCGTGCGGGGGGAGGCCGGGTCCGTCAGCCTTTCATCCCTGCCTGGGCAGCGCCAGCAGAGGAACAGTGAGATGGGACGGTTACGGCGCATGATCGCCAACCTGCGGGGCCGCGACCTGGCAGTGGGCGATATTCACGGCCATTTCCAGCGCCTGCAGCAATGCCTGGATGCGGTGGGTTTCGACCCCGCCGTGGACCGCCTGTTCAGCGTGGGCGACCTGGTCGACCGCGGGCCAGACAACGAGGCGGCCCTGGAGTGGCTGGCCAAGCCTTGGTTTCATGCCGTGCAAGGCAATCATGAGGCCTTGGCCATTACCCGCGTGCGGGGTGGGAAACTGGACCTGGCCATGTACCGCGAAGCTGGCGGCGGTTGGTTCATCGACCTGCCGCGGGCCGAGCAACTGCGCTTCGTCGAACGTTTCGAGCAACTGCCGATTGCGATCGAGGTTGAAAGTGCGGCAGGCCTGGTCGGCCTGCTGCATGCCGACAGCCCGACTGCCGATTGGCTGCAATTGAGAACGTGGCTGGAGCTGCTGGATGACCCCAAAGTCAGGCAAGTATGCCAGTGGTCGCGGCGGCGACTCAGGGCTGGCGATACCGAGCCGGTGCAAGGCCTGCGCGCCTTGCTGGTGGGCCACACGCCGGTGCCGCAGGCCACGCTGCTGGGCAATGTCTGGCACCTGGACACTGGCGGCTGGGCCAGCGGCCACTTCACCTTGGTGGACATGCGCAGCCTGAAGCTGGTCAGCGCCAGGCCAGGTGTAACAGTACCGCCGCGCCCAAGAGCACCAGCATGATCCCGGAGCTGCGTTCCAGCCACGGCAGCCAGCGCGCGAAGCGCCGCAGTACCCGCTGGTTGCCGATGGCCACGGCGATCAGCAGGTCCCACAGCAGCACCACACCGAACATCCACAGCGCGCAAGCGGCTTTCCAGCCGGCACTGGCGCTGCCCACCATACTGGCCAGGCTCGCGTAGAACAGTGCGTTCTTGGGGTTGAGAAGGGCAGACAGCAAACCCATGCCCAGCCCCTGCGACCACCCTGGCCCAGTGTGCTTGCCAACGGCCGCAGTCAGGCGGGTATGCCCTGCATGGCGCAGGAACAGCGTACCGATGTACACCAGGTAGAGGGCACCGACCAGTTGCAGGCTGGCAAACAATGGGCTGCCTTCCTGGAGCATCGACAAGCCGGTGAAGGCCACGGTGATGAACGCACCATTGGCCAGGGCGATACCCAGGCACACGCCGCTGGCGCTACGCCAGCCGCTGCTGACCGACGTGCGTGCGACCAGGAAGAAGTCCGGGCCTGGCGATAGCAGTGCAAGGAAATGGGCGAGGGCGACGATCAGGAATATTTGCATGGGCCGGGCTGCTCTGCGTTAAAGGCCGCAGTCTGCTGCCGGGCTGGCATGGCGTATTGAAGAATATTGCAGGGGCCCCATGGGTCAGCCTCGCGGCTGTGCACCTTCAAGCGCCGCGATACTGCCCCGGTGTCACCCCCACATGAGCCTTGAACACCCGCTGGAAATGGCTCTGGTCGGCAAACCCCAACCGGTAGGCCACCTCTGCCAGTGCCTGCCCTTTGCCCAGCAGCTGCCGCCCAAGGTTGACCCTGGCGTTGAGCAGGTAAGCATGGGGGGTGAAACCGGTGGCTGCACGAAACGCACGAATCAACTGATAGCGCCCAAGCCCGGCCTCCCGCGCCAGTACCGCAAGGCTCAACTGTGCCGGATCCTGGGCTTCGATCCTTGCGATCAAGCCGCTCAGGGCCGTAGCCGCCAATGCCGGTGCCGGTGCCAGCGGCAGCTGCGCGGCAAAGTCCAGGTCACCGAGAAAGGCAACCAGCGCCGCGTCCTTCTCTGCACTGCTGGCGGTGGAGAACAGCAGGTCGTTCAGCTCGCAGAATTGTTGATACAGCACGGCCTCCCGGCAAATACGCGCAGGGGCACCAGCCCCGCCGTCACCCAGTTCCGACTCCAGGCGCAGTTGCGACAGCCAGCGGGCATCCACATGCAGCATCTGGTAGCTCCAGGCATAGCCGGGTGCGGGGTTGCAGGCATGTACGCGCCGGGGCGGGACCAGCACCAGGGTTCCAGGTGTCAACCGCGCCTGCCCGCCGCCAGCGCCGCTGAACAGGCTGAGGCCAGCATCCACTGCGCCGATGGAGAATGTCGGGTGGCTGTGGGCTTTGTAGCAGGCGCGGCTATGGCAGGCGCGCCGGCTTTCCACATGTGGCAGGTTCGGGTCGCGCCACAGTGCGGCGTGGGTACGGGGCATTATGCGCTCCTCGGGGTTGTCGGCAGGGTAACAGCTGCAAGGCACCTGTACAGTTTTTATCGCTGGCTGTAACTTGACCGAATGGCCCCGGGCCCGCCGAAATAGGCGCCTGCTGCCAAAGGAAAACAACAATGGACTTATCGAGCCTGCTGCTCTTCATCCCCGCCTGCTTCGCCCTGAACATGGCCCCGGGGCCGAACAACCTGCTGTCGCTGCACAACGCCAGCCGCTACGGGCTGCGCACCGCCTGTGTGGCCGGTGCCGGGCGCATCCTGGCGTTCAGTGGCATGATCGCGCTGGCGGCCATGGGCCTGGCGGTGGTGCTGCATACCAGTGAATACCTGTTTCTGGCCATCAAAGTGGTGGGCGCGGGTTACCTGTTCTACATTGCCTGGCAACTGTGGCGGGCTCCGGTGGGCGTGGCTGCGAGCACCGGCGGTGAGCTGCGGGGCATGTGGCACCTGGCGCGGCAGGAATGCTTCGTAGCGGCCGGCAACCCGAAGGCGATCCTGATTTTCACTGCGTTCCTGCCGCAGTTCGTAACCGTCGACAGTCGTATGCCGGTCAGTGAGCAGTTCCTCTGGCTGGGAGCGCTGTTCCTGGTGCTGGAATGGGCCGCGATCGCCCTCTATGCAGGCCTTGGCGCCTACCTGCAGCGCTGGTTCAGCCAGCCAGGCCCGCGGCGCCTGTTCAACCGGGTCAGCGCCTCGCTGTTGGGTTGCGCTGGCCTCGGCCTACTGGTGGCGCGTCGCTAGGGTTCAACCCGGGTAGTAAGCTGTAAATGTCAGGTGGCACAGGGCCAGTGCGTTAGTCGCGGTAGAAGGTTTGCACCAGGTGGTAGCCGAACTTGCTCTTGATCGGGCCGTGTACCACGCGCAGGGGCTTCTTGAAGATGACCTGGTCGATGGCGCCGACCATTTGCCCTGGGCGGACTTCACCCAGGTCGCCGCCCCGTTTGCCGGACGGGCAAGTCGAGAACTTTTTAGCCAGCACGTCGAACGCCTCGCCATTGGCGATACGCTGCTTGAGCTTTTCGGCTTCGTCAGCGGTCTTGACCAGAATATGGCGGGCTTGAGCTTTCATGGATTACCTGTACTTCGGGGGGGGGCGAAAAGCGCGCATTATGCCTGATTGCTGCGTGTTTGTGGCGTTTCGCCCAGCCCCGTGGGCGGTGCTCTCGCACCGCTGACAGCGCATCAGCCAGCAGCCGCTTCGGCGGCAAACACCGGCAAAAACCGGTGCCAACCACCGCGGGAGCCTGCGTCACTGGGCCAACCAGCCCCCGTCAACGTTCCAGGCGGCACCACGCACCTGGCTACCCGCTTCGCTGCACAGGAAAAGCACAAGCTCGCCCAGGTGCTGCGGGGTAACGAAGGCCAGCGAAGGTTGCTTTTCCGCCAGCAGGTCATGTTGCGCCTGCAGCGCATCGCCACCGTTGGCGGCACGGTCATCGATCTGTTGCTGCACCAGCGGGGTCAGCACCCAGCCCGGGCAAATGGCGTTGCAGGTGACAGGGCTGGTGGCGGTTTCCAGGCCCACGACCTTGGTCAGGCCCACCACGCCATGCTTGGCGGCCACGTACGCCGCCTTGCCGGTCGAACCGACCAGGCCATGCACGGAGGCAATGTTGATGATGCGCCCCCAGTTGCGCGCGCGCATGCCCGGCAGCGCCAGGCGTGTGCCATGGAAGACCGCCGACAGGTTGAGCGCTATGATCTTGTCCCAGCTTTGCACCGGAAACCGTTCGACCGGGGCCACATGCTGGATACCAGCGTTGTTGACCAGGATGTCGACGCCGCCGAACTCGCGCTCGGCCGCGGCGAACAATGCCTCGATCTGGGCGACCTCGGCCAGGTCGGCCGGGTGATGGATGGCTTTTACCCCGTGCCGGGCAATTTCCGCCAGGGCGGGTGCCGGGTCGCCAAAGCCGTTGAGGACGATGTTGGCACCGGCCCGGGCCAGTACCTGGGCGATACCCAGGCCGATGCCGCTGGTCGAGCCGGTCACGAGTGCAGTCTTGCCGTTGAGGGTCATGCAGTGCTCCTTAGACAATGCCAGTGGCGTAGAACGTGGCAATTACCACGAACACTGCCAGGGTCTTGATCAGGGTAATACCGAAAATATCCTTGTAGGCTTCCCGGTGGGTCAGGCCGGTGACTGCCAGCAGGGTGATCACCGCGCCGTTGTGCGGCAGGGTGTCCATGCCGCCGCTGGCCATGGCCGCTACCCGGTGCAGCACCTCGAGCGGAATATTGGCGGCATGGGCGGCGGCGATGAAGGTGTCACCCATGGCGGCCAGCGCAATACTCATGCCGCCCGAGGCAGAGCCGGTGATCCCGGCCAACAGGGTGACGGTGATGGCTTCATTGACCAGGGGGTTGGGGATGCCGCGCAGGGCATCGGCCAGCACCAGGAAGCCAGGCAGCGAGGCGATCACTGCGCCAAAGCCATACTCCGAGGCCGTGTTCATGGCTGCCAGCAAGGCGCCGCCGACAGCACTTTTGGTGCCTTCGGCCAAACGGCTGCGGATGGCGCCGAAGGCACATGCCAGCACCATCAGGATGCCGACCAGCAATGCTGCCTGTACCGCCCAGATGGCGGTCAGCTTGGCCACGTCGCTGTTCACTGGGGCACTCATGCCGGGCAGTTGCAAGCTGTGGCTGGCGCCGTACCACTGCGGGATCCAGTGGGTGAACAGCAGGTTCATCACCCCCACCAGCATCAACGGGGATATCGCCAGCCAGGGGTTGGGCAACCTCAGGTCGGCAGCGGTTTCCGGTTCGTTGCGCAAGTCGGTGCCATACCCTTCACCGGCACGCTGGGCTTTGTTGCGCTGGCGCTGCAGGTAGGCCATGCCGGTGCAGAACACGAACAGTGTGCCGATCAGGCCCAGCCAGGGTGCGGCCCAGGCGGTGGTGTTGAAAAAGGTGCTGGGGATGATGTTCTGGATCTGCGGGGTACCGGGCAGGGCGTCCATGGTGAATGAAAACGCCCCCAAGGCAATGGTGGCCGGGATCAGCCGTTTGGGGATGTTGCTCTGGCGGAACATCTCGGCCGCAAACGGGTATACCGCAAACACCACCACGAACAGCGAGACGCCGCCGTAGGTCAGCAACGCACAGACCAGCACGATCACCAGCATGGCCTGGCGAGTGCCGAGCAGGCGGATGGCAGCGGCCACGATCGAGCGGGAAAAGCCGGACAGCTCGATCAGTTTGCCGAACACCGCACCCAGCAGGAACACCGGGAAATACAGCTTGATGAAGCCCACCATTTTTTCCATGAACACCCCGGTGAAGGCGGGGGCAACGGCGGACGGGTCAGTGAGCAGAACGGCGCCGAGGGCGGCGATCGGGGCGAAAAGTATGACGCTGTAGCCGCGGTAGGCGGCCAGCATCAGCAGGGCCAGCGCGGCAAGGGCGATGAGCACGGTCATCGGGTGTCTCCTGGATGAGTCTTGTTGTTATCGGTTTGCAGGAGAAAGCGGATATCGTGCCAATTTTTAACTTATTGATTTACATCGAGTTTTTATTTTTTGCAGTGTTTCAGTCTCTGTTTTGAGATTTTGTTGTTCAAGCGTACGCACCATCTCCTCCCAGATTTGCACGCTGCCTGCCTGCACAACCGAGCTTGTTCCGCTATCTCTAAAAAGAGACAAAAGTCTCTGCTCAGAGACCAAGCGCCACCATCTTCTTGTACAGGGTAGAGCGCCCCAGCCCCAGCGCCTTTGCCGCCTGCGGCACGTTGCCCGCATGGTCCGCCAACGCCCCGGCGATCAGTGAGCGCTCGAATGCCTCGCACGCCTCGCGGTAGGTCTGGCGCACCGGTGCCGCCGACAGCGGACTCAACGGCCCCAACGCTGCACGCAAGTCCGCCACCCCCAGGCGCGGTTGATCGGCCAGCAAGGTCGCCCGCTCCAGCACGTTGCGCAGTTCACGGATATTCCCCGGCCAGGCATGGCGTGCCAGCAGTTGCTGCGCCTCGGTTTCCAGCTCGTACTGGCTGCCCAGCTCTGCCAGCACGGCCTCGCATAACGCCGGCAGGTCCTCCAGCCGCTGCCGCAGCGGGGGTACTTCGATCGGTAACACGTTCAGCCGGTAGTACAGGTCGGCGCGGAATGCGCCGCGGGCCATGGCCGCCTGCAGGTCGATGGACGTGGCCGCAATGATGCGCACGTCGGTGCGCAGCATCTGGTTCGACCCCACCGGCTCGTATTCCTTTTCCTGCAGCACCCGCAGCAGCTTGCTTTGCAAGGCCAGTGGCATGTCGCCGATTTCATCGAGGAACAATGTGCCGCCTTCGGCCAGTTGCAGCTTGCCGCTGCGGCCTTTGCGGTCCGCCCCGGTAAAGGCACCGGGCGCGGTGCCGAAGAACTCGGCCTCCAGCAGTGTTTCCGGGATGGCGGCGCTGTTGATGCTGACGAACGCTTTGTGCGCCCGGGCCGAGGCGGCGTGGATGGCGTGCGCCAGCAACTCCTTGCCCGTGCCCGTCTCGCCCAGCAACAGCACCGGCGAGTCACTGCCTGCACCGCGCCGCGCACGGCGCTTGGCTTCCAGGCTGGCAGCGCTGCTGCCAACGAACTGCGCAAAGCTGTATTTGGCCTGGCGGGCGCGCAGTTGCGAGCGGGTCGAGGCAAGTTCCTGCTGCATGCTCGAATAACGCTTGAGCAACGGCGACAGGCTACGCAATTGATCGAACAGGGCAAAACCGATGGCGCCGATCAGCGCGCCCTGGTCGTCGTGGATAGGCAGGCGCATGACCACCAACGGCTCGTTCGGCGTGTCCAGCATGTCCAGCAGGATCGGCCGGCCATTGCTCACCACCTCGCGCATCAGGCTACCGGGGATCACTGCTTCGCAGGGCTGGCCAATCGCACTGGCCGCGTCGGCCAGGCCAAAGCGCCGGGCATAGCGTTCGTTCATCCAGGCGATACGCGCCTGGCGGTCGACGATCACCGTACCCTCGCTGGACTGTTCGATGATCTCGAACAACGAACGGATCGCCAGTTGTCGAACGTGGGGGTAGTCCTTAAGGCTGTCGCTGTCGTGCATGGAAAAAGTCCTGAATACGTTGTTTGCCCGCGCCGGCACCTTGCCTGAAACGTCAGCCCTTCGGGTCAAACGCCTGCCGCAAGGCATCGCCGATGAACACCAGCAGCGACAAGATCAGCGCCAGGGCAAAGAACGCGGTAAAGCCCAGCCACGGTGCCTCCAGGTGTTGCTTGCCCTGGGTCACCAACTCCCCCAGCGAGGCGCTGCCCGCGGGCATGCCGAAACCGAGGAAGTCCAGCGCGGTCAGCGTGGTGATGGCCCCGGTGAGCATGAACGGCACGTAGGTCAGTGTGGCATTCAAGGCATTGGGCAAGATATGCCGCAGCATGACCTGGCTGTCTGGCAAACCCAGCGCCCGGGCTGCCTTGACGTATTCCAGGTTGCGCCCCCGCAGGAACTCGGCCCGCACCACGTCGACCAGGGTCAGCCATGAAAACAGCGCCATGATCCCCAGCAGCCACCAGAAATCCGGCTCGACGAACCCGCTGAGGATGATCAGCAGGTACAACACCGGCAGCCCGGACCATACCTCCAGCAGGCGCTGGCCGAACAGGTCGACCCAGCCGCCGTGGTAGCCCTGCAGGGCGCCTGCCGTCACCCCGATGACCACGCTGATCACGGTCAGGGCAAAGGCAAACAGCAAAGACACCCGCGTGCCATACAACACCCGGGCCAGCACATCACGGCCCTGGTCATCGGTACCCAGCCAGTTGCTGCTGCTCGGTGGGCTGGGCGTTGGGACCTGCAAGTCGTAGTTCGGGGTGTCGGCGCTGAACGGGATCGGTGCGAACAGCATCCAGCCGCCCTGGTCCTCGATCAGCTTGCGCACGTAGGCGCTGCGGTAGTCGGGCTGGAACGGCAGCTGGCCGCCAAATTGCTGCTCGGTATAACGCTTGAGCGCCGGTACGTACAGTTCGCCCTGGTAGCCCAGTAGCAACGGCTTGTCGTTGGCCACCAGCTCGGCGCCCAGGCTCAGCGACAGCAGGGCGGCGAATACCCACAGCGAGACCCAGCCCAGGCGGTTGCGGCGAAAGCGTTGCAGGCGCCGGCGCGCCACAGGCGACAGCATCAGTGTGCCCTCGTGTCGAAGTCGATGCGCGGGTCCAGCAAGGTGTAGGCCAAGTCGCCGATCAGGCGGATCAGCAGCCCTGCCAAGGTGAAGATGAACAACGTACCGAAGACGATAGGGTAGTCGCGGGACACGGCGGCGTCGTAGCTCATGCGGCCCAGGCCATCCAGTGAGAAAATCACCTCGATCAGCAGCGAGCCGGCAAAGAACACGCTGATCAGTGCCTGTGGTAGCCCGGCCACCACCAGCAGCATGGCGTTGCGCAATACATGGCCGTAGAGCACCCGCCGCTCACTCAGGCCCTTGGCGCGGGCGGTGACCACGTACTGGCGCGAAATTTCGTCGAGGAAGGCATTCTTGGTCAGCAAGGTGAGGGTGGCGAACCCGCCGATCACCAGGGCGCCGACGGGCAGTACCAGGTGCCAGAAGTAGTCGGCCACCTTGCCGAGCAGGCTCAGCTCGTCGAAGTTGTCGGAAACCAGGCCACGCACCGGAAACCAGTTCAGCGAAGTGCCGCCGGCAAACACCACGATCAGCAACAGGGCGAACAGGAACGAGGGCAGGGCGTAGCCGACCACGATCAGTGCGCTGCTCCAGGCATCGAAGTGGCTGCCGTGGCGCACCGCCTTGCGAATGCCCAGGGGGATGGACACCAGGTAGGTGATCAGCGTGGCCCAGAAGCCCAGCGACAGGGTGACCGGCAGTTTGTCGAGGATCAGGTCGGTGACCTTGGCACCCCGGAAAAAACTGTTGCCGAAGTCCAGCCGGGCATACTGGCCCAGCATCAGCCAAAGGCGCTCGGGCGCTGACTTGTCGAAGCCGTACTGGCGCTTGATATCTTCGATCAGTTTGGGGTCGAGCCCGCGGGTGGCGCGTGATTCACCGTGCACAACCTCCGAGCGCGCACCGGGGGCGCCACCGCCGATGCCTTGCAGGCGCGCCACGGCTTGTTCCACCGGGCCCCCTGGCGCGGCCTGCACGATGACGAAGTTGACCAGCAGAATCGCCAGCAAGGTCGGGATGATCAGCAGCAGGCGGCGCAACAGGTAGCGGGTCATGGGGCGGCGTTCCGGCGTATGGCCATCTGTTCATTGGTCAGCGCCGTTGGGCTGATCTCCCACCAGGTGTCCAGGCCTTCATCGTAGGTGGCCGGAACCTTGGGCAAGCCGAAGCGGTTCCACCAGACGGTAGAGCTGCCTGGCGGGTAGTAGTTGGGGATCCAGTAGTAATTCCACTGAAGCACCCGGTCCAGGGCGTGAGCGTGGCGCAGCATGTCGGCCTCGCTGGCAGCGCGTACCAGGCCGTCGATCAGGTGGTCGACGGCCGGGTCCTGCAGCACCATCAGGTTGTTCGAACCGGGGTCGTGGGCAGCGGCCGAGCCGAAGTAGTTGTACAGCTCGGCACCGGGGGACAGCGTCACCGGGTAGCCGGTCACGACCATGTCGTAGTCACGGGCCATCAGCCGGTTGACGTACTGCGCCGAGTCGACGTTACGGATATTCAGGGTAACGCCGATCTGTGCCAGGTTGCGCTTCCAGGGCAACAGCAGGCGCTCCATGCCGGCCTGGCCGTTGAGGAAGGTGAACGTCAGGGGCTGACCTTCGCGGTTGACCAGGCGGTCGCCATCGGCATGCCAGCCGGCCTGCTGCAGCAGGGCCAGGGCTTGCAACTGCTGGGCGCGGATGATTCCCGAGCCGTCAGTGACCGGTGCCGTGAACACGTGGTCGAAGACTTCCTGCGGCACCTGGCCACGCAGCGGTTCGAGCAGTTTCAGCTCGCCGGTATCGGGTAGCTGGCGGGCGGCCAGCGGGGTATTGGAGAACACGCTCTGCTGACGGATGTACAGGTTGCGCATCATCTGCCGGTTGCTCCACTCGAAGTCCCAGAGCATGCCCAGTGCCTGACGCACACGGCGGTCCTTGAACTGCGGCCGGTCCAGGTTGAACACGAAGCCCTGGGCGACCTGCGGTTTGGCCGGGCCCAGGTGGGCCCGCTGCAGGCGACCGTCGTCCAGTGAGGCGCCGTTGTAACCCAGGGTGTAGGCGGTTGCGGAGAACTCGCGGTTGTAATCGTAGCCCCCGCCCTTGAGCACCTGGCGCGCCACCTCGGTGTCGCCGAAGTACTCGATGCGCAGTTTGGCGAAATTGTAGCGGCCACGGCTGGCCGGCAGGTCACGGGCCCACCAGGTAGGGTCACGCTCGAAGGTGATGCTGCGGCCATTGTCGATCTGGCCGATGCGGTAGGGCCCACTGCCGACCGGTTTGTCGAAGCCGGCCCCGTTGGCGAAATCGCGTTGCTGCCAGTCGTGCTCGGGGAGCACGGGCAAACTGGCCAGGTCCAGCGCCAGGGTACGGCCGTGTCCGGGCTTGAAGTCGAAGCGGATGCTGCGCGGGCCTTCCACGGTCACCGCGCTGACGTCGGCGAACTGGGTGCGGTAGGTCAGGCTGCCTTTGCTCATCAGCAGGTCGTAGGTGAAGCGCACGTCTTCGGCGCGCACCGGCTTGCCGTCGGCAAAGGTCGCCCGTGGGTCGATATCGAAACGCAGCCAGGCGTCATCCGGGCCACGCTCCATGCGCCGGGCGATCAGCCCATAGACGGTGTAGGGTTCGTCGAATGAGCGCACGGCCAGGGGTGCGAACAACAGGCCATCGACCTGGCTGACACCAATGCCTTTGTCGATGTACGGCAGGATATGGTCGAACTGGCCAATCTCGATGGCCGAGCGGCGCAGCATGCCGCCCTTGGGGGCGCTGGGGTTCACATAGTCGAAATGCTGGAAACTGGCGCCGTAGCGGGGGGCTTCGCCGTACACCGTGAGGGCATGGGTGGGGGCGGCCAGGGTATCGAGGGCGAAACAAAGCAGCAACAGGCACCACAACCCATGCAGAAGCGGGTTACCCCGCGAATACGCCCGAGCATGCAGCCTCGTTGCCTGAGCTGACGTATTCGCGTGTGAACCCGCGGCCACCGGGGGCATGAACAGCTGTTGGCTGCTTAGTCCTGACGGCTGGTGACTTCCAGCAGGTGGTAGCCGAACTGGGTCTTTACCGGGCCTTGCACGGTATTCACAGGTGCGCTGAACACCACGGTGTCGAATTCCTTGACCATCTGGCCTGGGCCGAACGAACCCAGGTCACCGCCCTGGCGGCTGGACGGGCAGGTGGAGTTGGCTTTGGCGATTTCAGCGAAATCGGCACCGGCTTCGATCTGGGCTTTCAGTTCGTTGCACTTGTCTTCGCTGGCAACAAGGATGTGACGGGCGGTTGCACGGGCCATGGGTACTGCTCCTTGGGGTAAAAACTGCAAGCCTAGCGCACTTGTCCGGGGTATGTCTCGCCAGGCTTGCAACCATCGGCTCACAGTTGTTGTGCGGCTTCGCGCAACAGCGTTTCGGTCGAGGCCCAACCCAGGCAGCCGTCGGTGATCGACACGCCGTATTTCAGGGCGCCCTTGCCCAGCGCCTGGCAACCGTCGAACAGGTGGCCTTCGATCATCACGCCCACCAGCGAGCGGTCGCCGCTCAGGCGTTGCGCCAGCACCTCATTGAACACCGCAGGCTGGCGCGCTGGGTCCTTGCCGCTGTTGGCATGGCTGCAATCGACCATGATCCGTGGCTGCAAGCCAGCCTTGGCCAGCGCCTGGCGGGCGAGGGCAATGCTAGGGGCATCGTAGTTGGGCCCTTTGTGGCCGCCGCGCAGTACCAGATGGGTGTCTGGGTTGCCCAGGGTTTCGATGATCGCCGGGTGGCCTTGCGCGTCCAGGCCGAAGTGGCGGTGCGGGTGTGCAGCGCTGCGCATGGCGTCGCTGGCTACGGCAATACCACCGTCGGTGCCGTTCTTGAAGCCCACTGGCAGCGCCAGGCCACTGACCATTTCGCGGTGGATCTGCGATTCGGTGGTACGCGCGCCGACCGCAGCCCAGGCCAGCAGGTCGTCGAAGTAGCCCGCTGCCAGCGGTTGCAGCAACTCGGTGGCGATGGGCAGGCCGCGCTCGATCATGCTCAGCATCAGCCCGCGAGACAGGGCAATGCCGGCATGCATGTCGTCGCTGCCATCCAGGTGCGGGTCATACGCCAGGCCTTTCCAGCCCACCGTGGTACGCGGTTTTTCGACGTAGGCGCGCATCACCAACAGCAGCTTGTCGTCGACGTCGCGGCTGAGGGCGGCCAGGCGGTCGGCGTATTCCAGCGCGGCGCGCGGGTCGTGGATCGAGCACGGGCCGACGATCACCAGCAGGCGCTGATCGTGGCCTTCGAGGATGTTGCGTATAGCCTGGCGGTGGGCATGTACTTGCTGGGCCAGGTCAGTGGCAAGCGGCATTTGCTGCTTGAGCAGGTGCGCACTGGGGAGGCGTTTGCTGACTGCGGTGTTGGCCGCTTGCGGCTGGGTCAGGGGCAGGGCGAGGCTGGAGGCGTGCATGGCATTTTTCCCTGGGCGGACGGCGGGGGCTGGCCCGCGCGGTCGGCCCTATCGAGGTGTTCGACAGATCGTTGAATTACTGTTGGCTGCTGCATTGCCACCTGTGCAAGACCGATCGGAGGCGGCTGGCTGGCCCGAGCGGGATTGGCTAAATCGCCAGGTGTAGGTGTCGGCGTAGTAATAGGTGGCGTAGTTCATGAAGCGGTCCTCAATGTGAATCAATGGTTTTTTCAAAGGCCTGGAACGCAAAACCCCCGGTCGGGGAGCCGACCGGGGGTTTGAGTATTCTCATGTTCGGCGGCCCCTCGAAGGTGGGCGCCGTGCAGGTATCGGCGCCTAGTGGCTAAACCAATACCCGAAGTAATAGCTTGCTGGAGCTACGCAGCCGGCAACGGCCAGCACAGGGCGCGGTTGGCGACCGGTGTGGTTGGCGAGGTGGCGGATGTGTGTTGGCATGTTGCGCTCCAGTGAATGAGCCCGAGCTTACTGCAGTTCGGCTGGGCCATTCAATGGATAAATACTATGTGTTCAATCATTTATTTGTGTACTGAATGGTTAAACGGCCCTGTCAACGGCTGTCCTGATCTTCAGCGGTACCACCGCTGGCGCCGGCACCCGAGCCCGTAGCCTCGCCGGTGCTGTTGGAGCCGCCCGTGGCGCCATCGGCGGCATCGGTGCTGCTGCCGGTGTCGCTGCTGTCATTGCTTTTGCCGCTGCCAGGGGTGTTGACGCTGCTGCCCTCACCGGCAGTCTTGCCGCCAGATTGGTCGGTTTGTGGGTGGCTGTCGGTGTTGGTGGCCGTGGCGGCGAAGCTGGTGCCAGCGAGTGGGGTCAGCGCCAGTGCCAGGCACAGGGAGAGCGGGCGAATGCGGATCATGGGATATCTCCATCGTGCGGATGATCTGTCATTCGTTTGGCCTGGTGAGCCGGGCTGGGTGCCGTTCGGGCGACGAGCGGTAAGCGCAATAAGCGATGGGGCCGCTGCGCCGGGCCGGCGATCAGCGAGATTGCGCGTATTCTTGCAGAAGCTCGGGGCTGTTGAAGTTGCTCAAGCGGCGATCGTCTGCGCTGCACTCAAGCGCTTGCACCTTGGCGCGCAACAGGGCCTTCTGCAAGCTCCGCTCACCCTCGGCCCAGGCTTGCTCCAGCACCGGCAGCAACCGTCGCGGCAGTACGCTGAACATCGGCTGCCAGTAGCCGCCCTGGTGCGCCATCGCGGCACTGTCATTGGCCGCAGCAACCCGCAGCAGGTCTTCGATCAGTGCGCGGTCGACCAGCGGCGCATCGCAGGCCAGCACCACCACCCATGCATGCCGCGCCACCTTGAGCCCGGCAATCACCCCCGCCAGCGGCCCGGGGAAGTCGTTGTCGGCATCGCCCACCAACTGGTCGGCATACATCCGGTAGGCCTGCTGGTTGCGGTTGCAGGAAATCACCAGGTCGTCAGTCAGGGGCCGCAGCACGCGATGGATTGCGGCCACCAGTGGCTCGCCCTGCCAGCTGATCAAGCCCTTGTCCCGGCCGCCCATACGTTGCCCGCGGCCCCCCGCGAGGATCAGGGCAGAGCAGGTGAGCAATTGTTCAGTCATTGGCTAAAGTCCGAGGCAGGCACGAAGGCAACCCTCACACGCACGACAGCGGTTGTCCAGCGGACGTGAACGCGGGACCAGGGCACTGACATTTTTGCCAGTTGTGCCCGCCGCTGCTTCTCCCTTGAATAGGGCTGCAGCCTTGCCCTCGCAATGAGGGCAAGCCAGATTCCCAGGAGAAGGCAATTGAACAAAGCGCAACTTATTGAACAGGTAGCAGCGCGCGCCGAACTCAGCCAGGCGATGGCCAAAAAGGCAGTCGATGCCTTCATCGACGGGATCAAGGCGTCGCTGAGCACACACACGCCTGTCGCTTTGGTGGGTTTCGGCAGGTTCGAGACTGCCCGAAGGCCAGCGCGGGTCGGCAGGGACCCGCGGTCTGGCGAACCGTTGAAGATTCCGGCGGCGATGACGGTCAAGTTTCGAGCTGGCAAGGCCCCCAAGGACGCCGTCAGATTCAACGGGGAGGCCGACGCCAAGACCAAACCCCGCAAGTGAACGCAGAAGGTCACTGGGGACCCTCATTCAGGGGCTGTCGTGCAGCGCCTCGCCGGCCGTTACGGTTTTGCGCGTGCCAGCCAGCCGCATCACGCTGACGAAGAACACCGGCACGAATACCACCGCCAACGTTGCGCTCAGCATGCCGCCGATAACCCCGGTGCCGATCGCCTGTTGGCTGGCCGAGCTGGCACCGCTGGCGATCGCCAAGGGCACCACGCCGAGGATGAACGCCAGCGATGTCATCACGATCGGCCGCAGGCGCAGGCGGGCGGCCTGTACGGCGGCATCGGCGGCGTCCACGCCTTGGTCGACCAGGTGCTTGGCGAACTCAATGATCAGAATGGCGTTCTTCGCCGACAGGCCAATCAAGGTGATCAGGCCGACCTTGAAGAACACGTCGTTGGGCATGCCCCGCAGGGTTACCGCCAGGACCGCACCCAGCACGCCGAGCGGCACTACCAGCAGCACTGCGGTGGGTATCGACCAGCTCTCGTACAGCGCAGCCAGGCACAGGAACACCACCAGCAGCGACAGCGCCATCAACATCGGCGCCTGGCTGCCGGACAGGCGTTCTTGCAGTGACAGGCCGGTCCATTCCAGGCCGGCACCGGCGGGCAGTTGCGCCACCAGGCGCTCGATTTCGGCCATGGCTTCGCCCGAGCTGTAGCCGGCGGCCGGTTCGCCGGAAATCGACACCGCCGGGTAGCCGTTATAACGCGTCAGTTGCACCGGGCCGCTGACCCATTTGGCCTGGACGAACGCGGCCAACGGCACCATCTTGCCGCTGCTGTTGCGCACATGCATGTTCAGCAGGTCTTGCACCTGGCTGCGCTGGTCGCCTTCGGCCTGCACCACCACGCGCTGCATGCGGCCCTGGTTCGGGAAGTCGTTGACGTAGCTGGAGCCCACTGCCACGTCGAGTACCGAGCCGATATCGGCAAACGTCACGCCCAGGGCATTGGCCTGGCGGCGGTCGATCTCCAGCTGCACCTGCGGGCTTTCCGCCAGCGAGGCTTCGCGCACGTTGATCAGTACCTTGCTCTTGCCGGCCTGCTCGAGCAGCTGGTCACGCGCCGTCATCAGCGCGCGGTGGCCCATGCCACCCCGGTCCTGCAGGCGGAACTCGAAGCCGGTCGACTCGCCAAGCCCGTCGATGGGCGGCGGCAGCACGGCGTAGGCCACCGCATCCTTGAGTTGCGTGAAGGCCTGGTTGGCGCGCTCGGCAATCGACTGGGCAGTGTGTTCGGCACTTCGCTCGGACCAGTCCTTGAGGGTGGTGAAGGCCAGCGCAGCGTTCTGCCCGCTGCCCGAGAAGCTGAAACCCAGGATCAGTGTGGTGTTGCCGACCCCCGGTTCTTCACTGTTGTGCGCCTCGATCTGGGCGGCCACCTGTTCGGTGCGCATACGGCTGGCGCCCGGCGGCAGCTGGATGTCCGTAATGGTGTAGCCCTGGTCTTCGGTGGGCAGGAACGCCGTGGGCAGCTGGCTCAAGCCATAGCCCAATACCCCCAGCAGCAGCGCATACAGCAACAGGTAGCGCCCGCTGCGTTGCAGCGCTTGCATGACCCAGCGCTGGTAGCCATCGCTCATGCCCTCGAAACGGCGGTTGAACCAGCCGAAGAAACCCTTGCGTGCATGCTGTTCGCCCTTGGCCACAGGCTTGAGCAGCGTGGCGCACAGTGCCGGGGTCAGGCTGAGGGCGAGGAATGCCGAGAACAGGATCGATACCGCCATGGCGACCGAAAACTGTTGGTAGATCACACCCACCGACCCTTGCATGAAGGCCATGGGCAGGAACACCGCCACCAGTACCAGGGTGATGCCGATGATCGCGCCGCTGATCTGGCTCATGGCCTTGCGCGTGGCTTGCCGGGGCGGCAAGCCTTCTTCGGCCATGATGCGTTCGACGTTCTCCACCACCACGATGGCGTCATCGACCAGGATGCCGATGGCCAGCACCATGCCGAACAGGGTCAGCACGTTGATCGAGAAGCCTAGCACCAGCATCACGGCGAAGGTGCCCATCAGTGCCACCGGTACCACCAGGGTCGGGATCAGCGTGTAGCGCAAGTTCTGCAGGAACAGGAACATCACCGCGAACACCAGCAGCATGGCTTCGAACAGGGTACTGATGACCTGCTCGATCGACACCTTGACGAACGGCGAGGTGTCGTAGGGGATGTCGTACCTGACCCCCTCGGGGAAGTAGCGCGCCAGGTCCTGCAGTTTCGCCCGTACCAGGGTGGCGGTTTGCATGGCATTGGCGCCCGGTGCCAGCTGCACGCTGAAGGCCGTTGCCGGCTTGCCGTTCAAGCGGGTGCCGTACTGGTATTCCTGTGCGCCGACTTCCACCCTGGCGACATCGCCAAGGGTGACCACGGAGCCGTCGGGGTTGGCGCGCAGCACAATGGCGGCGAACGCATCCGGCGTGCTCAGCTGGCCTTTGACCACCACGTTGGCAGTGATTTCCTGAGTGCTGCGGCTGGGCAGGTCGCCAATGCTGCCAGGGGCTACCTGGGCGTTCTGGCCGGCGATGGCGTCGGCCACGTCGTTGGGCGTGAGGTTGAAACCGACCAGTTTGCGCGGGTCGATCCAGATGCGCATGGCCCGTTCCGAGCCATACAGCTGGGCCTTGCCGACGCCTTTGAGGCGGCGTATTTCATCCATCACGTTACGCGCCAGAATGTCCGACAGGGCGGTTTCGTCGAGTTTGCCGTCTGTGGAGGTGAGGGTGGCCAGCAGCAGAAAGCCGGTGGACACCTTCTCGACCTGCAGGCCCTGTTGGGTGACCGGCCGCGGCAGGCGAGACTCGACCACCTTCAGGCGGTTCTGCACGTCGACCTGGGCCAGGTCCGGGTGGGTGCCCGGGGCGAAGGTGGCGGTAATGGTGGCGCTGCCCAGGCTGCTCTGGGATTCGAAGTACAGCAGGTTGTCGGCGCCGTTGAGCTCCTGTTCGATCAGGCTGACCACGCTTTCGTCCATGGTGGCTGCCGAGGCGCCGGGGTATACGGCGTAGATCTCGACCTGCGGCGGTGCCACGTTGGGGTATTGGGCCACCGGCAATTGCGGGATGGCCAGCGCGCCGGCCAGCAGGATGAACAGCGCGACCACCCAGGCGAATACCGGGCGGTCGATGAAGAATTGCGGCATGGGTCAGGCCCTCACTGGCCGTTGTGCTGTGCGATGGGCGGCGTTTGTGGGCTGGGGTCGACCTGCACCTGGTCGCCGGCCTTGACGTGCTGCAGGCCCTCGATGACCACGCGCTCACCAGCGGCCAGGCCGGCGCTGACGATCCAGCGGTCGCCCTGGGTATTGCCCAGCACCACCTCGCGCTCGCTCACCCGCGCCTGCGGGTCGACCACCAGTACCTTGGGCACCCCGGCGCTGTCACGCAGGATGGCGCGCTGCGGCACACTCAGGCCATGGGGTTGCACGGCCTGCTCGAGGCGCACGCGCACGTAGCTGCCGGGCAACAGGTCCAGGTCCGGGTTGGGGAACTCGCTGCGCAGGGTGATCTGGTTGGTGCTGGGGTCGACGCTGATGTCGGAGAACAGCAATTTGCCCGGCAGTGGGTAGGCGCTGCCGTCGTCCTGGATCAGCGTCGCCCGGGCCTGACCGTCGCCCACCTGCTGCAGCTCGCCCGCGCGCAAGGCGCGGCGCAGGGCATTGAGCTCGCGGGTGGATTGGGTGACATCGGCGTGGATCGGGTCCAGTTGCTGAATGGTCGCCAGCGGGGTGCTCTCGTTTTGCCCGACCAGCGCGCCTTCTGTGACCTGGGCACGGCCAATGCGCCCGGAGATGGGCGCGGTGACCGTGGCATAGCCGAGGTTGAGGCGGGCGCGCGCCAGTGCCGCCTTGGCTTCGGCTACGGCGGCATCGGCCTGCAGCAGGCTGGCCTTGGCATTGTCGTATTCCTGGCGGCTGACCGCCTTGTCGTCAACCAGCTGGCGGTAGCGCTGCTCTTGCAGGCGGGCCTGGTAGCGAGTGGCTTCGGCCTTGGCCAAGGTTGCGCGGGCACTGTCGTGGTCGGCTTTGAACGGCGCCGGGTCGATCAGGAACAGCACATCGCCTTGCTTGACGTCACTGCCTTCGCGGTACACCCGCTTGAGCACAACGCCGGCGACCCGCGCGCGCACTTCTGCGGTACGCGGGGCCAGGATGCGGCCACTGAGTTCGCTGCTGATGGCCAAGGGCTGCAGTTGCAGGGTTTCCACCCGTACTTGCGGGGTGGGCGCCTGTTCGTCTTGCTCGGGGCTGTTGCCGCAGCCGGCCAGGGACAGGCTCAGAAACGCCAGAAGCGCCACTGGGCGCAGGCGAAGGGAGAGGGTAGTAGGCATACGGATCTTCCGATGATGACCGGGTATATGCTACGGCAGGCATTGCTGGGCGGCTGTTAATACCTGTAGGGCGAGTGTGAAAAAATGTAAAGAACAAGCCTGTGGTGTTGCAGTGTTCTATATCCTGAGTATTCCTGTGCCGGCCTCTTCGCGGGCTTGCCCGCTCCCACAAGGACCGCACAGTATTTGAAATCTGTGCTGTACCTGTGGGAGCGGGCAAGCCCGCGAAGAGGCCGGCAAGGTCCAACACAACCTAGATTCCCAAGCACCTATGCCGAATATTCTCCTGGTCGAAGACGACAGTGCCCTGTCCGAGCTGATTGCCAGCTACCTGCAACGCAACGACTTTCATGTGCAGGTGATCGCCCGCGGCGATCATGTGCTGGACGAGTACCGCCGGCAAAAGCCCGATCTGGTCATTCTCGACCTGATGCTGCCGGGCCTCGATGGCCTGCATGTCTGCCGCCTGTTGCGCCAGGAATCGCAAGGCTTGCCGATCCTGATGCTGACCGCCCGTGACGACAGCCACGACCAGGTACTGGGCCTGGAAATGGGTGCCGACGACTATGTGAGCAAACCCTGCGAGCCCCGTGTGCTGCTGGCGCGGGTGCGTACCTTGCTGCGCCGCAGCAGTGTCAACGAGCCACGGCTGGACCACGACCTGATCGTGATCGGCGGCCTGCGCATCGACCTGGCCGAACGCACGGTCAGCTGGCGCGGCGACGAAGTGGAGTTGTCCAGCGGCGAGTACAACCTGTTGGTGGTGCTGGCGCGCAACGCCGGCGAAGTGCTGAACCGCGACCGCATCCTGCAGCAACTGCGGGGCATCGAATTCAATGGCACCGACCGCTCGGTGGACGTGGCCATTTCCAAGCTGCGGCGCAAGTTCGACGACAACGCCGGTGAAGCGCGCAAGATCAAGACCGTATGGGGCAAGGGCTATCTGTTCAGCCGCGTCGAGTGGGAGTGCTGACCGGCCATGCTCAAGATCCTGGTGCGGCTGTACCTGGTGATCATCATTGCCTATGCCGGTGCGCTGCTGCTTATCCCCGACAGTATCGTCGGCCTGTTCCATGACCGGTTCATGGCCTACAACCTGGACCAGGCCAAGGGTGTGCAGTCGATGGTCGTGCGCCAGTTCCGCCAGGCGCCGCGCGAGCAGTGGCCAGCGGTAGCGCAGGAGCTGGCCGGTGATTTCGCACCGCTGCAACTGCGGCTGTTGCCCATGGACCAGGCGGGCCTGAGCGACCAGGAGCAGGCGCGCCTGGCGCAGGGGCTGCACGCGGTACGCATTGGCGAGTGGGGCTATTACGAAACCGTGCTGGCCCCCTTGGACAAACAGTGGCTGGTAGAGCTGCATTCGCCGCCCGACCCGTTCGACATCAATGTATTGTCCTGGGGGGTGACCGTCTTGATCGGTGCCGCCATGCTCGGCTGCCTGCTGCTGTGGGTGTGGCCGCACTGGCGGGACCTGGAGCGCCTGAAGGAAACCGCACGGCGCCTGGGCCAGGGGCACATGGCCGAGCGTACGCACATCTCGCCGCACTCCAACATCGGTGAGCTGGCCGGGGTGTTCGATACCATGGCCAGCGACCTTGAGCGGCACGTCAACCAGCAGCGCGAGCTGCTCAATGCGGTGTCGCACGAGCTGCGTACGCCGTTGACCCGGCTCGACTTCGGCCTGGTGCTGCTGTTCGACGAAGTGCCGCCAGCCAGCCGCAAGCGCTTGCTGGAACTGGTTGGCCATGTGCGCGAGCTGGATGAGCTGGTGCTGGAATTGTTGTCGTACAGCCGGCTGTACAACGCCGACCAGGCCCGCGAGCGGGTCGAGGTGTCGTTGCTGGAACTGGTCGACAGCGTGCTGGGCGGCTTCGCCGAGGAGCTCGATGGCCGCGGCATCCAGTGGGAGGTTCGCGCCGAAGGCGAGCTACCCCGCTTTGTGCTGGACCCGCGGCTCACCGCCCGGGCCGTGCAGAACCTGGTACGCAATGCCATGCGTTACTGTGACCAGAGCCTGTTGCTGCGCTTGTGCCTGGACCAGGACGGCGCGTGCCTGCTGACGGTGGAAGACGACGGTATCGGCATTCCGGTAGCGGAGCGGGAGCGGATCTTCCAGCCGTTCTACCGGCTGGACCGCAGCCGTGACCGGAACACCGGTGGTTTTGGCCTGGGCTTGGCGATCAGCCGGCGTGCGATCGAAGGCCAGGGCGGTACGTTGACTGTCGCACAGTCGGCGCTGGGCGGGGCGCAGTTCCGTATCCGCTTGCCTGCCCGTTAGCAGGCGGCAGGGGCGTACAGGCTTTTTCTTCTCGGCCAGTTCTTGTAGGTTTACAGCTCTTCAAACCAGGGAGCTGAACATGCAAGGCAAGGCACGAAAGATCGTTCAGGCCATTCTTTACGAGGCCATCGCCGTCGCCTGCGTGGCCCCGGCACTGGCGTTGGCGTTCGGCGCCGGCATGGCGCAATCCACAATGCTGTCGGTGCTGATGTCAGGCATCGCCATGAGCTGGAACATGGGTTACAACTGGGTGTTCGAGCGCTGGGAGGCGCGCCAGCAGCGGCGTGAACGTACGTTCACCCGGCGCCTGCTGCACGCCCTGGGCTTCGAGGGTGGGTTGGTGCTGATCCTGCTGCCGCTGGTGGCCTACTGGCTGAACGTCAGTCTGTGGGCGGCGCTGCTCACCAACCTGGCATTGTTCGTGTTCTTCTTCGTCTACGCCTTCGTGTTCCAGTGGGGCTTCGACAAAGTGTTCGATGTACCGCTGTCGGCGCAGCAAGCCAAGTGTTGACGTGGGCCTGCGCGGCAGGCTAAGTTCCTGGCCTATGAACACCTACCTGCACGTGAACGCCATTATTATTACCGCCATTATCAGCTTGGCGGGCTAGCGCGTACGTGCACCGAACCCGCCCTGGAGGCGGGTTTTTTCTCTCTGACTCCTGGGCAACGTAAAAACGCCAAGGAGTCATCGATGACCAGCTTCAGCACCCCCCGTACCCCAGCAACCCCCCAGCAACTGCTGTCGGAGCATGTGCGGCGCATTGTTGCCGCGCCGGTGTACGACCTGGCTATCGAAACGCCGCTGCAAGCTGCCCCGGCCTTGTCTGCCCGCCTGGGTAACCAGGTGTTGCTCAAGCGTGAAGACCTGCAGCCGACTTTCTCGTTCAAGATCCGCGGTGCCTACACCCGCCTGTCGCGGCTTGGCACCGCGCAACGCGAGCGCGGGGTCATCACGGCTTCGGCCGGCAACCATGCCCAGGGCGTGGCCCTGGCAGCTGCGCACCTGGGCATGCAGGCCACCATCGTCATGCCCACCACCACACCGTCGTTGAAGGTGGAGGGGGTGCGCTCACGCGGTGGCCATGTGGTGCTGCACGGCGAGAGCTTCCCGCATGCCCTGGCCCATGCCTTGAAACTGGCCGACCAGGCCGGCGCCACCTTCGTGCCGCCGTTCGATGACCCCGATGTCATCGCTGGCCAGGGTACGGTGGCCATGGAAATACTGCGCCAGCACCCGGGTGCGCTGGACGCCATCTTCGTGCCGGTGGGCGGCGGTGGCCTGATCGCCGGTATCGCCGCCTACGTGAAGTACCTGCGCCCCGAAGTGAAGGTGATTGGCGTCGAGCCGGACGACTCCAATTGCCTGCAAGCGGCCATGGCTGCGGGCGAGCGGGTGGTCCTGCCGCAGGTGGGCAGCTTTGCCGATGGGGTGGCGGTGGCGCAGGTCGGCGCGCATTGTTTCGAGCTGTGCCGGCATTTCGTCGATGAGGTGCTGACGGTGAACAGTGACGAGCTGTGCGCAGCGATCAAGGATATCTACGATGACACCCGTTCCATCACCGAGCCTTCCGGCGCATTGGCGGTGGCCGGGATCAAGCAGTATGTGGCGCAGCACGGTGCACAAGGGCAGACCCTGGTGGCGATCGATTCTGGCGCCAACGTCAACTTCGACCGTTTGCGCCATGTGGCCGAGCGCGCCGAACTGGGCGAGCAGCGCGAGGCAATCATTGCAGTGACCATCCCAGAGCAACCCGGCAGCTTCCGGGCGTTCTGCCAGGCACTGGGCAAACGCCAGATCACCGAGTTCAACTACCGCTACTACCCCGGCCAGCAGGCGCGCCTGTTCGTCGGGGTGCAGACCCACCCGGTGCATGACCCGCGCAAGCAACTGCTGGCCAGCCTGGCTGGGCAGGGTTACGCGGTACAGGACTTGACCGACAACGAGTTGGCCAAGTTGCATGTGCGCCATACCGTGGGCGGTCATGCCGCCCCGGGGGCTACTGAGCGGGTGCTGCGCTTCGAGTTCCCGGAACGGCCAGGCGCGTTGCTGGGTTTTCTGGAGCGCTTGGGCAAGCACTGGAACATCAGCCTGTTCCATTACCGCAACCATGGCGCGGCCCAGGCCCGGGTGCTCGCCGCCCTGGAAGTGCCGGCGCAAGAGCTGGCGGGCTTGCCGACGGCCCTGGATGCCATGGGCTACCAGTACTGGGATGAGACCGACAACCCGGCCTATACACTGTTCCTGGGCTGAGCCGGGTCGGCGGGTACGCGGTCAAGCGGACCCGCCGCGCCGTTCAGCGTGCACCGCGCCCGTAGGCCTGGCTGATGCGGTCGATGACCATGGCCAGGGCAACGATCGCCAGCCCGGCTTCCACACCCTGGCCCACGTTCAAGGTCTGGATACCCGCCAGCACATCCTCACCCAAGCCGCGCGCGCCGATCATCGACGCCACCACCACCATCGACAAGGCCATCATCACCGACTGGTTCAGCCCGGCCATGATGCTGGGCAGCGCCAGCGGCAGGGCTATACGCCGCAACCGCTGCCAGCGGCTGGCGCCCAGCCCATGGGCGGCCTTCAGCAACGACGGGTCGATCTGGCTCAGGCCCAGCTGGGTCAGGCGCACCAAGGGTGGCAGGGCGTAGATCAGGGTGGCGAATACTGCCGGCACCTTGCCCAGCCCAAACAGCATCAGCACCGGGATCAGGTACACGAACGCCGGCAGTGTCTGCATCACATCGAGAACTGGCAGCAACAACCGCCTGGCCAGTGGCCGGGCGGCCAGCAGGATGCCCAGCGGTACGCCAACCAGTACGCACAAACCCGTACTCACCAGCACCAAGGCCAGGGTCTGCAGCAGTTTGTCCCACAGCCCGAGCATACCGATCAGTGCCAGCAGGGCCACCAGCACCGCGCTGCGCAGCAGGCTGCGGCTGGCGTGCCAGGCCAGCAGGCCGACCATCGCCAGCAGCAGCCACCAAGGCACAAGGCGCAGCAGGTTCTCCAGCCCGACCAGCACCTGCAGCAACTGGTCGGACACGTTGCGCAAGTGGTCGCCGTAGTGCAACACCAGCCAGTCGACCACGCGGTTGACGCTGTCAGCGATGGAAAACTGCAAGGCTTGAGGGAAACCGCCGCTCACAGGCTGGCCTCGACCTTGGCCGCGATATCGGCGGGCAGCCAGGCCTTCCATACCTCGCGGTTATCGCGCAGGAAGGCCAGCGCGGCTTCGCGCGGTGGCGTGCGCTTTTCACTCATGTTCGCCAGCGCCTGGTTCAGGCGCTGGATTGGCAAGTCGACCTGCTCGAAGACACGCACTAGGTCTGGGTAGCCATCGCGAAACGCCTTGGACACCCCGATCGACAATTTCGCCGGCAGCGACTGGCTGCCTTGGGGGTTGGGGTTGCTTGCATCGGTGAGGGTGGCCCAGGCGTTGGCATCGAACGGGGGTTCTTGCAGGCGTACGAGCTTGTAACGGCCCATGAGTGGGGTAGGGTTCCAGTAGTAGAACAGCACGGGCTGGCCACGGCGGATGGCCGAGGTGATTTCGGCATCCATGGCGGCACCGGAGCCACTGCGGAAGTTGGTGTACAGCTCATTCAAACCGTAGGCCTTGAGCTTCTGGCTGTTCACGGTTTCGGAGGTCCAGCCGCTGGGGCTGTTGAGGAAGCGGCCTTTGTCGGGCGACTCGGGGTCGCGAAACACCTGCGGGTAGCGCTTGAGGTCCTGGACTTGGCGCAGGTCGGGGGCACTGGGCTTGATGCCACGGGCAGGATCGCCCTCTATCACATAGGCCGGCACCCACCAGCCTTCTTCGGCATTTTTTACCGTGTCGCCCAAGGCGAATACCTGGCTGGCCTGCTCGGCCTTGACCCAGGCGGGGCTGCGCCCGGCCCACTCCTCGGCGATGACCTGAAGGTCGTTACGTGCCAGCGCCACCTCCATGCTGACCGTGCTGCCGGGCAGGGTGTCGGTGGGGTAGCCGTAGCCGCGCTCGACAATCAGCCGCAATATCTCGGTGGTGAGTGCGCCGCTTTCCCAGCCGATGGCGCCGAAATGAATGGGGGCGGGCTGGTCGGCCGCTGCTGCGCTATCGGTGCTGGCCAGGCCAACCGTCAGCAGCAGCCCGGCCAGGAGCGCGGGGATTGTTTTCATGTGCACCTCGTCGTCGACAGTGCGGCAAGTGTAGACGACGAGGTTGGGCTGCCCTGGGGGCCACTGGCGCCCCCAATGCTTCAGACGCGGAACTGGTCCATCAGCGCCTGCTGCTGGTTGGCCAGGCTGTTCAGCGACTGGCTGACCCGGGCTGACTCATTGGCCTGGCCGGACAGCGATTCCGTCACGTCACGAATGGTGGCCACGTTGCTGTTGATTTCCTCGGCCACCGCGCTTTGTTCCTCGGCGGCCGAGGCAATCTGCAGGTTCATGTCGGTAATCACCGTTACCGCCTGGCCAATGCGCTGCAGCGCGGTCACCGCCTGGCCTACCTGTTCGACACCGCCCTGCGCCTGGCGGTGGCTCTGGTCCATGGCGCCGACCACTTCGCGGGTGCCGTTCTGCAGCGCCTCGATCACCTGGCGGGTTTCCTCCACCGACTCCTGGGTGCGTTGGGCGAGGTTGCGCACCTCGTCCGCAACCACCGCAAAGCCCCGGCCGGCCTCGCCGGCGCGCGCTGCCTCGATGGCGGCGTTGAGCGCCAGCAGGTTGGTCTGTTCGGCAATCGAGCGGATCACTTCCAGCACCGAACCGATCTTCTCGCTGTTCTGTGCCAGGCCCTCGACCTCGGCCATGGCATCGCTCATGTTGGCGGCCAGGGCGTCGATGCTGCTGGTGGTCCGATCGATCACCGCCAGGCCTTCCCGGGTGGCCTGGTCGGCATCGCGTGCCGCCTGGGCGGCCTGGGCGGCGCTGCGTGCCACATCCTGGGCGGTGGCGCTCATTTCATGCGAAGCGGTGGCTACCTGGTCGACCTGGCGGTACTGCTGTTCCATGCCGGCGCTGGTTTCAGTCGCGATCGCCGAAGACTGGTCGGCGGTACCCCGGGCGGCCTGCACCGAGCGTTTCACCTCGGCGATGGTCGGTTGCAGCTTGTCGAGAAAACGGTTGAACCAGCCGGCCAGTTCACCGAGTTCGTCCTGCTTCTGGTAAGCCAGGCGCCGGGTGAGGTCACCTTCGCCGCTGGCGATATCCTTGAGCATGGCGGCCACGCCAAGAATCGGCCGGGTGACCCCGCGCGCCATCAGCCATACCAGCAGCAGGCCGGCGATCGCGGCAGCCAGGCCCAGGCCGAGTTCCAGCAAGGTTCCGCTGGTGTTCAGTGTGTCCAGTTCCTGCTTCAGTGCTTCAGCGGGGCCGGTCAGGGCATTTTCCGGCACATCCAGCAACACGCCCCAAGGCTGGGCATCAGGGATTGGCCGGAACGCGGCCAGCACTTTCAGGCGCTGCTGGTCATGCAGGATGCTCAGCTTGCCAGCGGCCAGCCTGCGCACCAGTTCGGCGCCATGGGCCGGGTCGACCTGGTCGACGCGCTGGGCCAGCTTGCTGGCGTCGGCGCTGTAGCCGGCCAGCAGGCCGACCGGGCTGAGAATGCCGACCCGGGTGCGGCCCTCGTACAGGTTGCGGCTGGCCTCTTCGCTGAGTGCCTGCAGGCTGTTGAGGTTGATGTCGATGGACAGCGTGGCGATGATCTTGCCATTGACCGTCAGCGGGAAAACGATACTGGTCATCAGCACTTGCTGGCCGTCGATGGCATAGAAGTACGGCTCCACCACGCACACCTTGCCGGTAGTGCGCGGGCATACCCACCAGGTGTTAGCCGGCTGGCCACTGGGGCCGATCTCGGTGTTGGCCATGTCATGTTCAGGCAGTGCCATGGCCGTCAGCTGGCCGGCACGCGGCTGCGACCAGTACAGGGCGAAGCGCCCGGTCTCGTTGCTGCCCAGTTCCGGTTTGTCGGCGAACAGGTTGTCCTTGTTGTCCAGTGCATTGGGCTCGAACACCAGCGACAGGCCAAGCAGGTCGGGGTTGGCCTGCAAGGCGGCGCGTACCTGGCGCGTCATGTCCTCGCGCAGGTCGAAGGCATCGAGAAAGCGCTTTTCGGCCTGTTCGCGCAGGAACAGCACCTGGCGGGCGAAACCGGCACCGTACTGGTAGGCGTCCATGAACTGGCGGCGAATGTTCAACGCCTGTACTTCACCTTGCGACTCGATGCGCGACTGCGCCGCCTCGGTCAACATCTGCATGCTGCTGGCCTTGACCAGGTCCGAGCTGTGGTCCATGCGGTACAGCGACAGGCCGACGAGCAGGGTGACGATGCTGGCCAGGCAAAGGCCGGCGAGCAGAGTGATCTTCCACTGGATGGAGAGTTGTCGCAAAGGCATGGGGCGGTTCCCTTTTTCAATGCAGTAAGGGTTATGGCTTTGGGCAGGGTGCGCAGGTCGTGGGGGCAGGCAAGTGGCCCCAACATTACCGTATCGGCGCTGTAGGATTTTTCTTTATTCAAACATTCAATTCAAATTTGTCGCCGGTGAAATACGCCGCAACCTGGCAATTTTGACATCTGCCGCCCACTGCTTCAGAGTTCGCGCTTTTTTCTGTCGTAAAGAGGTAAGCCCACCATGAATGCAGTGATCGCCGCGGTCGGCATCATGCTGATACTCAGCCTGTCCCGCGTGCACGTGGTCATCGCCCTGATCATTGGCGCCCTCGTCGGCGGCCTGACCGGTGGCCTGGGAATGGAAGGCACACTCAAGGCCTTCAACGGCGGCCTCGGTGGTGGGGCCACGGTGGCCTTGTCCTATGCATTGCTCGGCGCCTTTGCCGTGGCGATCGCCAAGTCCGGCCTGGCCCATGCCCTGGCCGACCGCGCCCTGGCCATGATCGACCGCCAGGGCCATGCCAATGCTGGCAAGCTCAAGTGGCTGATGATCGGCCTGATGCTGGCGGTGGCGGTGTCGTCGCAGAACATCCTGCCCATTCACATCGCCTTCATCCCGCTGCTGGTGCCGCCGCTGCTGTATGTGCTGACCCGCCTGCGCATCGACCGGCGGCTCATCGCCTGCGTGATCACCTTCGGCCTGATTACCCCCTACATGTTCCTGCCGGTGGGCTTTGGCAACATTTTCCTCAATGAAATCCTGTTGGCCAACGTGGCCCGCGCCGGTGTCGACGTGAGCGGCGTCAACGTCACCCACGCCATGGCGATCCCGGCTGCCGGCATGCTTGTCGGCCTGTTGCTGGCCGTGTTCATCAGCTACCGCAAGAAACGCGACTACGACCTGGCACGCATTGCCCAGGTGGAGCAGGTGAGCGTGCGGTACAACCCGGTGACGCTGCTGGTGGCCGGGCTGGCGATTGCGGCGGCGTTCATCGTGCAACTGCTGCTCGATTCGATGATCATTGGCGCCATGGTCGGCTTTCTGATCTTCTCGTTGTCGGGCATCGTCAAGTGGCGCGATACCGACGACCTGTTCACCGAGGGCATGAAGATGATGGCCATGATCGGCTTCATCATGATCGCCGCCTCGGGCTTTGCCGAGGTGATGAAGGCCACGGGCGAGGTGAACAGCCTGGTGCAGGCTTCGGCACAATGGATCGACCACAGCAAGGGCGTGGGTGCCTTGCTGATGCTGCTGGTGGGGCTGCTGGTGACCATGGGCATCGGTTCGTCGTTTTCCACCGTGCCGATCCTGGCTGCGATCTTCGTACCACTGTGCGTCCAACTGGGCTTCGACCCGCTGGCCACGGTATGCATCGTCGGCACTGCCGGTGCCCTGGGTGACGCCGGCTCGCCGGCGTCGGACTCCACCCTGGGCCCGACCTCCGGGCTTAACGTGGATGGCCAGCACCACCACATCTGGGACACCGTGATCCCCACCTTCATCCATTACAACCTGCCGTTGCTGGCGTTCGGCTGGCTGGCGGCCATGACCTTGTAAGGCGGGGCGGGCGTCAGCCTTTGCCAGGCGGCGGCGAAATGCGGTTGAGCACGGTGCTGCCGTCCTTGCTGCGGGTCAGGTACACCGGCAGGACCTTGGGCAGGTTGTTGACCAGGCCTTCCACCTCGCGGGTGTTGTAGACACCGCTGATGCGGATGCGCCCGGTGCTGGCATCGGCCAGCCGCAACGGCGCGTCGAGGTAGCGGTTGATCACCGGTAGTGCCTGTTCCAGGCTGAGGTTGTCGAGCACCAGTTTGCCGCTGCGCCAGGCCAGGCTATTGCCAACGTCGCCGCTCTGTTCCAGTTGCGGTTCGAAGTCGCCCTTGTGGTAGCTGGCCTGCATGCCAGGGCCAAGGCGATAGCCGCCAGCGCTGCCGTCGCTGGAGACCAGCACCGAACCTTCCAGCAACGTGACCTTGACCTGATCACGATACTTCCACACGTTGAACTGGGTGCCGGTCACGCGCGTCTGCCCGCGGCCGGCGCGCACGATGAACGGGTGGCTGCTGTCGTGCCAGACCTTGAAGAACGCTTCGCCACGCTTGAGTGTGACCTGGCGCTGGTCCTTGTAATTGAGGAAGGTCAGCTCGCTATGCAGGTTGAGTTGCACCTGGCTGCCGTCGCTCAGGACCACGCTCTGCATGTGGTCAGTCGCTTCGAAGTGCTGGTAGCGATTGGGCAACCAACCCTGTTCCCAGCCGAGCCAGCCTGCCAATGGCAGCACGGCCAGGGCGATGGCGGCGGCAGAAGCCAGCGGCCGCCAGTTACGCCGGCGCCTGACGGCGATGGCCGCTGGGTTGACGTCCATGATCGTGGCGGTGCGCGGCAGCAGGTCGGCGGTTTGCCAGATTTCCAGCATGGCCTGGTATTCATCGGCATGCCTGGGGTCGGCCGCCTGCCAACGCAGGAATGCCTCGCGCTCGGCCGCCGTGCAATCGTCTGCATGCAAGCGCATGCACCAATGCGCGGCGGCGTCGGTGATCGCATCGTCAGGGGTGGGCTTGAGGCGGTCTTGGTTCATTGCGGCTCCGGGTTTTGCGCATTCTACCCTTGCGCATGGGCCCGGAGCACCTGGGTAATGGCGAATGACTATCAGTTGTGCCGGTTTTTCGCTGCAATTGCAACGGTTTTGAGCGTTTGAGAACCTCTCGCGCCCGCGCCGTCAGAACTGCGCTGCTGCCAGCCCGTACAGGCTCGCACTGCCTGCGCGAATGCTTGCTTCCAGTGCCAACTCGCGTGGCAACACGCGCTCGAAGAAAAAGTCCGAACAGGCCAGCTTGGCGCCGTAAAACCCGCTGTCTTCAGGCTGCTTGGCCAACGCCACCGCCGCCATGCGTGCCCACATATAGGCATACGCGGTAAGCCCGAACAGCTGCAGGTACTCCACCGCCACCGCACTGACCAGGTTCGCGTCTTCAGCGGCGCGTGCCTGCAGCCACGCGCTGGTGGCCTCCAGCCGTGTCAGGCTTGCCTGCAAGGCTGCCCGGTGCAGCGGTGCGTCCAGGCTGAACGCCCGTACCTCGGCGGCGAAGCTGGCCAGTGCCTGGCCGCCGTCCGCCAGCACCTTGCGCCCCAGCAAGTCGAGGGCCTGGATGCCATTGGTGCCTTCATAGATCTGCGCGATGCGCACATCACGTACTCGTTGCTCCTGGCCCCATTCGCGAATGTAGCCGTGGCCACCGTACACCTGCTGGCCGAGCACGCAGCTTTCCAGGCCGTTGTCGGTGAAGAACGCCTTGGCCACCGGGGTCAACAGCGCCACCATGCGCTGGGCCTGCTCGCGTTCACTGCCAGCTTCGGCATAGCGCGCCAGGTCGAGCTGCTGGCCCACATAGGCGGCAAACGCCCGGCCCCCTTCGGTGAGGGTGCGCATGGTCAGCAACATGCGCCGCACATCGCCGTGGTGGATGATCGGGTCGGCGGCTTTGTCCCGCAGCTGCGGGCCCACGGCGGCGCGGCTCTGCAGGCGCTCATTGGCGTAGCGGGCAGCCGCCTGGTACGACGCCTCGGCACAGCCGATGCCCTGGATGCCGATCGACAGGCGTTCATAGTTCATCATGGTGAACATGGCCGCCAGGCCCTTGTTCGGGGCGCCCACCAGATAACCCGTGGCTGCGTCGAAATTCATCACGCAGGTGGCCGACGCCTTGATACCCATCTTGTGTTCGATCGAGCCGCAGTGGGCAGCATTGCGCTCGCCCAGCCGGCCATCGGCGTCAACCAGGAACTTGGGCACCAGGAACAACGAGATGCCCTTGGCACCGGCGGGCGCATCGGGCAGCTTGGCCAGCACCAGGTGGATGATGTTCTCGGTCAGGTCCTGCTCGCCGCCGGTGATGAAGATCTTGCTGCCGGTGATGCGGTAGCTGCCGTCGGCTTGGGCTTCGGCGCGGCTGCGGATCAACCCCAGGTCGGTGCCGGCATGCGGCTCGGTCAGGCACATGGTGCCGGCCCAGCGGCCCTGGTACAGGGGCGGCAGGTAAGTGGCCTTGAGCGCCTCGCTGGCGTGCGCATCGATCGCCAGGCAACTGCCAGCGCTCAGCGCCGAATACAAGCTGAAGCTGCAGTCGGCCGCGTAGAGCATCTCTTCGAACAGCACCCCCAGCATCTTCGGCATGCCCATGCCGCCATAGGCCGGGTTGCCGCCCAGGCCGACCCAGCCGCCCTCGCGGTAGATGTTCCACGCCTCGCGGAAGCCATCGGGCGTCGTGACGCTGCCGGCGTCAAAGCGCACGCCTTGCTCGTCACCCTGGCGGCTGAGCGGGGCGATCAGCTGGCTGCTGACCTTGGCCGCTTCTTCCAGAATGGCGTCGGCGGTGTCGGCGTCTATGTACTCGGCCAGGGCCGGCAGGCGCGCCCACAGGGCCGGGGCGTTGAATACATCGTGCAGAACGAAGCGCATGTCGCGCAGGGGGGCAGAGTAGGTGGTCATCGGCGGCTCTTGAAAAATGGCACATCAGGGTTGGCCCTTCGCGGCTGCTCCCGCTTCCACAACAACGTGTGCAGGTGGGTCAAGCCGCGAACAGGCCCCATGGGGTCAGAGGGTTCTGGCGCGGTCGCGCAGCAAGTACTTCTGGATCTTGCCGGTGGAGGTCTTGGGCAGCTCACCGAACACCACCGTCTTCGGCACCTTGAACCCGGCCAGGTGCTCGCGGCACCAGCTGCTGATGTCGGCTTCGCGCGTGTCTTCGCGGCCGGGCTTGAGGGCGACGAAGGCGCACGGGGTTTCGCCCCATTTTTCGTCCGGGCGGGCCACCACGGCGGCCTCCAGCACTGCCGGGTGTTTGTACAGTGCGTCCTCGACTTCGATGGTGGAGATGTTCTCGCCGCCGGAAATGATGATGTCCTTGAGCCGGTCCTTGATCTCCACATAGCCATCGGCGTGCCACACGGCCAGGTCGCCGGTATGGAACCAGCCCCCACGGAAGGCTTCAGCGGTAGCTTCCGGGTTTTTCAGGTAGCCCTTCATCACGGTATTGCCGCGCATGAAGATCTCGCCCAGGGTGTTGCCATCGCGCGGCACAGGTTCGAGGCTTTGCGGGTCCGCGACCATCAGCCCGTCGAGGGTGGGGTAGCGTACCCCCTGGCGGGCCTTGATTTGCGCACGCTCTTCCAGCGTCAGCGCATCCCATTCCTCGTGCCAGGCGCACACGGTCACCGGGCCGTAGACCTCGGTCAGGCCATAGGTGTGGGTCACCTTGATGCCCATTTGCTCGACGGCGCCAATGACCTTGGCCGGGGGCGCTGCGCCGGCCACCATCGCCTGCACCGGGTGCTCGATGGCAGCCTTGGCTGCCTCGGGCATGTTGACCAGGGCGTTGAGTACGATCGGCGCACCGCACAGGTGGCTGACCCGGTGTTCGCGGATCAGGTTCAGGACCTTTTGCGGGTCGACCCGGCGCAGGAACACGTGGGTGCCGGCCAGGGCGGTGATGGTCCAGGGGTAGCACCAGCCGTTGCAGTGGAACATCGGCAAGGTCCACAGGTACACCGGGCGATGGCCCATGGCCCAGGTCATCTGGTTGCCAATGGCGTTCAGGTACGCGCCACGGTGGTGATAGACCACGCCCTTGGGGTTGCCGGTAGTGCCGGAGGTGTAGTTGAGCGAAATGGCCTGCCACTCGTCATCCGGCCAGTCCCAGGCAAACGCCGGGTCGCCCTCGGCAAGCAGGGCTTCATAGTCCAACGTGCTGACTGCGCGGCCCTCACCGTATTCCGGGTCATCCACATCCACCACCAGTGGCGGGTGCTCGAGCAGGGCCAGGGCGGCTGCGATGACCGTGTGGAATTCGCGGTCGGTGATCAGCACCTTGGCTTCGCCATGCTGCAGCATGAAGGCAATGGCCTCGGCGTCCAGGCGCACATTCAGGGTATTGAGTACGGCACCGGTCATCGGCACGCCGAAATGCGCTTCGAGCATGGCCGGGATATTCGGCAGCATGACCGCTACCGTGTCGCCACGGCCAATGCCGCGGCCGACCAGGGCGCTGGCCAGGCGTCGGCAGCGTTGGTAGGTTTCCTGCCAGTTACGGCGGATGGCACCGTGAATGACCGCGGGGTAGTCGCCGTACACGGCGGCGGTGCGCTCGATGAAACTCAGCGGGGTGAGGGCGACATGGTTGACGGCAGCGGGCTGCAGGCCCTGGGCATAGATCGACATGCGGTAGTCCTGTAAGGGAGGCAGGCGCAGCGGCTGCTGCCTGGCCCCCGGTGGCTGATTGTTAGCTCTGTTCAGGGTGCACAGGGAGGCGCACGGTGGGGCGCTCCCTCTGTCGCATTTTTACGCGAATGGCTATGGTAATAGGAATATCGACTATAGCAATATAGTAGAAATACTAGATAGGAGCCCTTCAACGTGGATCAACCTGCCGCCTGCCTGCTGGCCATGGACCCACAACCGAGCCTGCTGCTGGCCGCCGATGCCAGCGTGGTGGCGCTGAACCCGGCCTTGCAGGCCTGGGTTGCCGAGGGGCCTACGTTGCATGCTTGGCTACCGGCCAACTGTGCGGCGCTGGTCCGCGCCTGCCTGCGCCAGCACCGCGCAATCAGCGACGTGGAGGTACAGGTCGGTGCGCGCACCGTGCTCTGGACCTTCATGCCGGACGACCAGGGCCAGCAGGTGCTTGGCCGCTGCCGTGACGCCAGCGAGGAGCGGCAGGGGGCACGCGAAGCCAGCCGTGCCAGGCGCCTGTACCGGTTGATCATCGAGAACACCACCGACCTGATTTCGCGGCACAGCCCCGATGGCCGTTTTCTCGATGCCTCACCGGCCGCCCACCGTCTGTTGGGCCTTTGGCCTGAGCAACTGCGTGGCAGGCTGGTGCATGGCCTGCTGCACCCGCGGGAGCGCCGCCAGGTGCTGCGCCAGGCCGCCGCTGCACTCGACCAGGACGGCTACCACACCATGACTTGCCGGGTGCGCCAGGCCAGCGGGGGCTACCGTTGGTTCGAGATCGCCAGCCGGGCGATCCGCGAAACCTACACGGGTGCGGTGGTGGAGGTGGTCAGCGTGTCTCGCGACATCACCTTGCGAATCGAAGCCCAGGAGAGCCTGGCGCACAGCGCGCGGCTGGCCACCCTGGGTGAGCTGGCTTCAGGCATTGCCCATGAGCTCAACCAGCCGCTGGCTGCCGTGGTCAACTATGCCAACGCCAGTCAGCGCTACCTGCATAGCCTGGGGCGTGACCCGCAAGCCCTGGAGCGGGTGGGGCAGGGCCTGCAGCGTATCAGCGAGCAGGCTACCCATGCCGCCGAAGTGATCCGCCGCCTGCGCGCGTTCCTGCGCAAGGGGCCGCGGCGCCTGCAGGCGCTGGACGTGGCTGAAGTGGCTGGCGAAGCCATGCGCCTGTGCGCTTGGGAGGCCGCCCGTGACCAGGTGCAGATCGAGCTACGCGTCAGCGCGCAACTGCCTTCGGTGTACGCCGACCGGGTGCTGTTGGAGCAGGTGCTGCTCAACTTGCTGCGCAATGCCATAGAGGCCAACCGTGAACACCACGGCGAGCGGCCATCGCATATCCTGCTTGGCGCAACGCGGGATGGCGACGGCGTGCTGGTCGAAGTCGCCGACCAGGGCACAGGGGTCGCGCCTGAACGCCTGGACGCGATTTTTACGCCGTTCACCACCAGCAAGGCGGATGGCCTGGGCCTGGGGTTGAGCATGAGCCGCAGCCTGATCGAAGGCTTCGGCGGCAGCCTGTGGGCGCGGGTGGGAGACAACGGTGGTCTGGTATTGTGCTGCCGGCTGGTGGTCAGCAGGCGCTAAGGGGAGCTGCGGTGCAAGCAAAAGTCTATGTGGTCGATGACGACCAGGGGATGCGCGATTCGACTGTCTGGTTGCTGCAGTCGGTAGGCCTGCAGGCGTTGCCATTTGCCACCGGGCAGGCGTTTCTGGAGGCGTGCGTCGACGACGGGCCTGCCTGCGTGCTCCTGGATGTGCGCATGCCGGGGCTCGGTGGCCTTGCCGTGCAGCAGGCCATGCACGCGCGTGGGCTGGCCCTGCCGGTGGTGTTCGTCAGCGGGCATGCCGATGTGCCCATCGTGGTACGGGCGTTCAAGGCGGGCGCCTGTGACTTCATCGAAAAGCCCTACAACGATCAGTTGCTGCTCGACAGTGTGCAGGCCGCACTGGAGCGCGCGGGGCGGGTACGCCAGGGCGATCAGGCGTTGGCGCAGGTGCAGGTGCGTATCGACAGCCTCACACCGCGAGAGCGTGACGTGTTCGTGCCGTTGGCCCAAGGGCTGAGCAACCGTGAAATCGCCGGACGCCTGGGCATCAGTGTGAAAACCGTCGACCTTTACCGCGGCCGGGTAATGAAGCGGCTCCAGGCGACCAGCCTGGCAGAGCTGGTGGGCATGGCCATAGCCTGCGGGGCGGTCGAAGCGTTGGGGCTGCGGGCTCGGCAGTAGCAACGCGGGTGGCGCCCTGGCCAAGGGCGGGGCTTGCGCAGGCCATGACCGTGGGTACCGAACGGGCTGAATGATGAAATTTTGCATAGCAAGCTAATCAAAGCTTTGACATTCACTGCCTAGGCAGTAATATTTTCACACAACTCCCCGAGCGGTTATCGATGGCCCATTTTTCCCCCGAAAACTTCCAGAGCTGCGCCATTGGCATGCTGCTGGGGCGCGCGGCGATCCTCAAGGACCGCATCCTCGACTGGCACCTGGAGTCGGAGGGCGTGACCGCCGCCCAGTTCAAGGTGTTGATCATCGTCACCCAGTACCAGGTGGATACGCCGGCCGAACTGTGTCGCTACCTCGGGCTGGACAGCGGTTCGATGACCCGCATGCTCGACCGCCTCGAGCAGAAGGAGCTGATCGTGCGTAACCGCTGCGCCGACGACCGGCGCCAGGTGCGCCTGGCGCTGACGGCCGATGGCCAGCGCCTGGCCGACCGCCTGCCGGAAATCGGCGCTGCCGCCATGAACGAACTGTGCGGCGTGCTGGCCCCAGAAGAGTTGCAGACCCTGGAAGGCCTGTTGGCCAAGGTCCTGCTCAATGCCGGCGACCCCTTGACGGTGCGCCGCTTCGGCGACCGTTGAACCCTGTCACGAATTTTCAAGGTATTGTCATGGCCACTTCCACAGACACCCCGACACCCTCCGCAGCGCCCGAGCCGTCGCGCAAGCGCAAGGCCTGGCTGCTTGGCCTGCTGTTGCTGCTGGTGCTTGCCGGCATCGGCACCTGGGCCTGGTACAGCCTGGTCGGCCGCTGGTATGAAAGCACCGACGACGCCTACGTCAACGGCAACGTGGTGGAAATCACCCCCTTGATCACTGGCACTGTGACCAGCATTGGCGCCGATGACGGCGACCTGGTGCATGCCGGCCAGGTGCTGCTGCAGTTCGACCCGGCCGACAGCCAGGTGGCCCTGCAGTCGGCCGAAGCCAACCTGGCGCGCACCGTGCGCCAGGTGCGCGGGCTGTACAGCAATGTCGACTCGCTCAAGGCCCAGCTGGCGACCCGCCAGGCCGAACTGCGCAAGGCGCAGCAGGACTTCAACCGGCGCAAGGTGCTGGCCGACAGCGGTGCCATCGCTGCCGAGGAGCTGTCCCACGCCCGCGATGACCTGAGCGTGGCCCAAGCCGCGGTCAACAGCGCCCGCCAGCAACTGAGCACCAGCAGTGCCCTGGTCGACGACACCGTGGTGTCGTCGCACCCCGAGGTCATGGCGGCTGCGGCCGACCTGCGCCAGGCTTACCTCGACCACGCGCGCACTACCTTGGTGGCGCCGGTCACCGGGTATGTTGCCAAGCGGACCGTGCAGCTGGGCCAGCGCCTGCAGCCGGGCACCGCGACCATGGCGGTGATCCCGCTGGACCAGGTATGGATCGACGCCAACTTCAAGGAAACCCAGTTGCGCGACATGCGGATTGGCCAGCCGGTAGAGATCAGTGCTGACCTTTACGGCAGCGCAGTGACGTACAGCGGTACCGTCGACAGCCTCGGCGCAGGCACCGGCAGCGCCTTCGCCCTGCTACCGGCGCAGAACGCCACGGGCAACTGGATCAAGATCGTGCAGCGGGTGCCCGTGCGTATTCACCTGAACCCCGAGCAACTCAAGGACCACCCGCTGCGTATCGGCCTGTCCACCGTGGTCGAGGTCAACCTGCACGACCAGAGCGGCCCGACCCTTGCCCAGCAACCGCCGCAGAAGGCCAGCTATACCACTGAGGTTTATGACCGCCAGCTGGGCGAAGCCGATACCCTGATTGCCAAGCTGATCCACGAAAACAGCGCCCCTGGCAAGACGGCGCAGCGATGAGCGATAACGCCGCAGCGCAGTTCACCCCGCCGAGCCTGCTGCTGACCACCATCGGCCTGTCGCTGGCCACGTTCATGCAGGTGCTCGACACCACCATTGCCAACGTGGCCTTGCCGACCATTTCCGGCAACCTGGGCGTCAGCTACGAGCAGGGCACCTGGGTCATCACGTCGTTCGCGGTGAGCAATGCCATTGCCTTGCCGCTCACCGGCTGGCTGAGCCGGCGTTTTGGTGAGGTGAAGCTGTTCATCTGGGCCACGTTGCTGTTCGTGCTGGCCTCGTTCCTGTGTGGTATCGCCCAGTCCATGCCGGAGCTGGTCGGCTTCCGCGTGCTGCAGGGCGTGGTGGCCGGGCCGCTGTACCCGATGACCCAGACCCTGCTGATTGCCGTCTACCCGCCGGCGAAACGGGGGATGGCCCTGGCGCTGCTGGCGATGGTCACGGTGGTGGCGCCGATCGCCGGGCCGATTTTGGGTGGCTGGATCACCGACAGCTACAGCTGGCCATGGATCTTCTTCATCAACGTGCCGATCGGCCTGTTCGCTGCTGCAGTGGTGCGCCAGCAAATGCGCACCCGGCCGGTGGTGACCAGCCGCCAGCCGATGGACTACATCGGCCTGCTGACACTGATCATTGGCGTGGGTGCGTTGCAGGTGGTGCTGGACAAGGGTAACGACCTGGACTGGTTCGAGTCGTCGTTCATCATCGCCGGTAGCCTGATATCGGTGGTGTTCCTGGCGGTGTTCGTGATCTGGGAGCTGACCGACCGCCACCCGGTGGTGAACCTGCGGCTGTTCGTGCATCGCAATTTTCGCGTAGGCACGCTGGTGCTGGTCGGGGGGTATGCCGGGTTCTTCGGTATCAACCTGATCCTGCCGCAGTGGTTGCAGACGCAAATGGGCTACACCGCCACCTGGGCGGGCCTTGCGGTGGCGCCGATCGGCTTGCTGCCGGTGATCATGTCACCGTTCGTGGGCAAGTACGCGCACCGCTTCGACCTGCGCGTGCTGGCGGGGCTGGCGTTCCTGGCAATCGGGGGCAGCTGCTACATGCGCGCCGGGTTCACCAGCGAGGTGGATTTCCAGCATGTGGCACTGGTGCAGTTGTTCATGGGGATCGGGGTCGCGTTGTTCTTCATGCCGACCTTGAGCATCCTGCTGTCCGACCTGCCGCCGCAGCAGATCGCCGACGGCTCGGGGCTGGCCACCTTCCTGCGGACCTTGGGCGGCAGCTTTGCGGCGTCGTTGACCACCTGGATCTGGATTCGCCGGGCGGACCAGCATCATGCTTACCTGAGCGAGAACATCAGCCAGTTCGACCCGACCACGCGGCATACCCTCGAACAGCTGGGCGGGGCCAACCCGCAGAGTTATGCGCAGCTTGAGCAGATACTCAACGGGCAGGCCTACATGATGTCCACGGTGGACTACTTCACCCTGATGACCTGGGTGTTCGCCGGGTTGATCCTGTTGGTGTGGTTTGCCAAGCCACCGTTCACCGCCAAGGCGGGGCCGGCGTCGGCGGGGCATTGACGCCGTTGTGCAGGTTGGCACGCGGTGGCGGCTGCCACTTGCGCCTCCCTCGTATGCCACCGGCAGGTTCATCGACCTGGGCGGCGGGCGCTAAGCCGTGCCGCTCAGCGTGACAACGGCGTGCCGGCCAGCATCCGCGCCACCAGGTCGCTGAGCTGTGCCAGCTCGAAGGGCTTGTGCAGGACCGCGAAACGACGTGCTGTGGGCAGCTCCGGTTGCTCGCTGGTATAGCCGGTGATGAACACCACCGGCGTGGTTTCCGGCAGACTGTTGCCCAGTGGCTGACCAACCAGCCCTCCAGGCAGGCCGGAATCGGTGATCAACAAGTCCGGCTGCAGGCCGCCCTGCAGTGCGGCCACGGCGTGTTGACCATCGCCGAATGCATGCACGTCGTGGCCTTGCTCCTGCAGAATTTCGCTGATGACCAGGCGCATGGTTTCCTGGTTCTCCACCAGCATGATCAGGTTGGCCGTTCTGGCAGGCATGGGCGGTGGGGGTTGGGGCAACGCCGGTGGGGCCGCCACCTGGGTGTCGTCCCTGGGCAGGTAGATATCGATGCAGGTTCCTTTACCCGGCACACTGTCGATTTGCAGCTGGCCCCTGGATTGCCGGATGAAGCCGTAGACAATTGACAGCCCCAGCCCAGAACCCTGGCCAAGCGGCTTGGTGGTGAAAAACGGTTCCGATGCTCGCTGCATCACGTTGGCTGGCATGCCGATGCCCGAGTCGCTGACGCTGATCCGTACATAGTCGCCACACGGCAGGTCCAGGCTGAGGGCCTGCTCGTGGGTCAGTGTCTGGTTGGCACTGCCAATGCACAGCGTGCCGCCGGAGGGCATGGCATCGCGGGCATTGATGCACAGGTTGAGCAAGGAGCTCTCCAGCTGCGAGAGGTCGACGCGAACCGGCCACGCACCCGGCTGGGTCTGGTCGTTGAAATGAATGCCCGCATGCAGCGAGTTGACGATCAGTTCGCGCATGCCAGCCAGCAACTGATGCACATCCACCGCCTGGGGCGTCAGCACCTGTTGGCGGGCAAATGCCAATAGCCGCTGTACCACCGCCGCGGCCCGTTGGGCGTCCTGGCGGGCCGCGCCAAGCAACCGCGCAGCTTCGGGGTAACGCTGTTCATCCTGGCGTTGAATGGCGCTTTCCAGGGCAGCCAGGATGCTGCCCAGGAAATTGTTGAAGTCGTGGGCAATACCCCCGGTCAACTGACCGACCGCTTCCATCTTCTGCGACTGGACCAGGGCAGTTTCAATCTTGCGCAGGCGCTGCTGTTCGTTGATGCGCTCGGTGATGTCGTAGGCGAACAAGTAGCCACCCTGAATCATCAAGCGGTTATCACGCAACGGGTTGTAGCGGATTTCGTAGTGCCGCAGTGCTTCAGGCGGCCCCACGGCAATATTGTCGACGAAGGCCTCGCCCGCCAGAATGCGCGGCCAGACCGGTGCCAGCTGGCTCATGATATCGGGCTGGCGCGCCAGCAACTGCGCAATGTGGTCGCCAACCTGGGGGACGAACCCCCGCAGGCGCAGGAACGTTTCCTGTGCTGTGCGATTGATGGCCAGCAGCCTGAGGTTGCAGTCGGCAGCAAAGACATTGGCCAGGCTGTGGTCGACCAATTCCCCCAGCAGCTTGTTGTTTGCGTCTGCCTGGTCGACACGCTCGGACAGTTGCTGATTGATTGCCTGCAGCCGGTGTACGCTGACTTGCGCGGTTGGCATACCGGTAAAGATCACGGCTACGCGTTTATCGCTGGCAGGCTCCAGCCGGTGCACCGACAGGCTCAACCAGCGATCGGTCGCGGCCAGCCGTTCTTCGAACTGCAACGCACGGCCGCTGCGCGCCACTTCGGCGAAGCGGGGTAGCCAGGTATCGACTTCGTTCGGGATCAGTTCACGGGCCGTCTGACCCATCTGCTTGGCATGGGCAGTGTGACGAAGGCAGGCCTCATTGCTGAGGATGTAGCGGTAGTCATGGACCTGCCCGTTATCGTCCTCCAGCAGCTCCAGTACACAAAACCCCTCTTCCATGTGCTGGAGCAAAACATCCTGGCAGGCCGCTTTCAGCTGCAGCTCAGCAACCTGGGCCTCCAGTTCGAGCACCTTGTCGTGAAGTGCCTGTGTGCGAGAAGCGGCATCGTCCTGAACCATGCTGAGCTCCCTCGGTAATGGATCGCACTACTATAGTTAGCATGATTGCCATTTGCCTTCAAAATGACCGAATGATCCGCCCCAGGGTTTCCATGGCTTGTTCGGCGGCGGCGTTCCAGGGGCTGCCGTAGTTCAGGCGAATGCAGTTGCCGAAACGTCGGGTGGGCGAAAAGATCGGGCCGGGGGCGATGCTGATGCCTTGAGCCAGGGCCATGTGGAACAGTTTGAGGGCGTCCATTTGCTCGGGCAGCTCCAGCCACAGAAAGTAACCCCCGGAGGGCTGGCTGACCCGCGTCTGGGCCGGGAAGTACCGGGCGATAGCGGCGAGCATGTTGGCCTGTTGGCCTTCCAGTGCGTAGCGCAGTTTGCGCAGGTGGCGGTCGTAGCCGCCGTGCTGCAGGTAGTCGGCGATGGCGGCCTGGGCAGGCATCGAGGCACACAGGGACGTCATCAACTTCAGCCGCTCGATTTTCTGCGCGTAACGCCCGGCCGCGACCCAGCCAATGCGGTAGCCAGGGGCCAGGCTCTTGGCGAACGAACCGCAGTGCATCACCAGCCCCTGGGTGTCGAACGCCTTGGCCGGCTTGGGTGCCTGCTGCGCGTAGTACAGCTCGGCGTAAACGTCGTCCTCGATCAGGGGCACCTGGTGCCGTGCCAGCAGTTGTACCAGCGCCTGCTTGTTCGCCTCTGGCATGCTGGCGCCGACCGGGTTCTGGAAGTTGGTCATGCACCACACGGCTTTGACCGGGTGCTTGTCCAGGGTGTGCGCAAGCACCTCCAGGTCCATGCCCTGGCGCGGGTGCACCGGGATTTCCACTGCCTTGAGCTTGAGCCGCTCCAGCACCTGCAGGCAGGCATAGAACGCGGGCGCTTCGATGGCGACCAGGTCGCCCGGCTGGGTGACCGCCTGCAGGCACAGGTTCAACGCCTCCAGGGCGCCGTTGGTGATCAGCAGTTCCTCCATGGGCAGCATCAGCCCGCCAACCATGTAGCGCAGCGCGATCTGGCGGCGCAGCTGCGGGTTACCGGGTGACAGGTCGGTCACCACCATGCGCGGGTCCATGCTGCGGCTGGCGCTGGCCAGCGAGCGTGACAGGCGTTGCAGCGGGAACAGCTCGGGGCTGGGGAAGGCGGAGCCGAACGCCACGGTGTTGGGGTCCTTGATCGAGTCGAGGATGGAGAACACCAGGGCACTGACGTCGACATCGGTGGACTCGCTGGCCGGCTGTAGCGGCTGCGGCTCGCTGAACTGGCGCGGCGCGTGGGCGTTCACGAAGTACCCCGAGCGTGGCCTGGCGCGGATCAGCCCGCGCCGTTCCAGCAGGTAATAGGCCTGGAACACCGTGGACGGGCTGACCCCGTGCGTCTGGCTGGCGTAGCGCACCGAGGGCACCCGCTGGCCGGGGCCGAGCACCCCGGAGCGGATCAGTTCGGCAATATCGTCGGCGAAGCGTTCGTAGCGTTTCATTCTGGCCTTCTGTCGAAGCCTGGCAGGCAAGGTGGTTGCAGTGTAAGGGATCAGCGGTTCATGGGTGCGACGAAGCGGCTGTGGGCCACGCTGCGTATGGCGGGGTCGTCACGTTCGCTGATGACAAAACTGAGTGTCTGCGAACTGCTGGTCGGCCGCTCGGCGAGCATTGCCACCGACACCGGCAGTTCGCTCATTTCGCCTGCGGGGATGACCAGTGCCGTGTCGCCCTGCAAGGTGAAGCCGTCGGCATCCTGCAGGCGCAGCACGTAGTGTTGGGTGCGCTCGGTCTTGTTGATGACCTTGAGCAGGTAGATGTTCTCGATCTGGCCCTGGGCGTTTTCGCGGAACAGGCCGCGGTCCTTGATCACATCCAGCGACACCATCGGGCGCAGCTGCAAGGCCAGCACCAACGCTGCCAGCATGACCACCAGCGCAGTGGCATAGCCCAGCAGGCGTGGCCGCAGCCAGTGGGTGGAGCCGCCTTGCAGGCTGTGTTCGGACTTGTAGCCAATCAGCCCGCGGGCATAACCCATTTTGTCCATGACCCCGTCGCAGGCATCGATGCACGCCGCGCAACCGATGCAGGCCATCTGCAAACCGTCGCGGATATCGATACCGGTGGGGCAGACCTGCACACACAGGGTACAGTCGATGCAGTCGCCCAAACCTTGGGCGCGAGCATCGCTGCCTTTTCTGCGCGGGCCACGGGCCTCGCCACGGCGTGGGTCATAGGCAACTGTCAGGGTGTCCTTGTCGAACATCACGCTCTGGAACCGCGCATACGGGCACATGTGCAGGCACACTGCCTCGCGCAGCAGGCCGGCATTGATGTAGGTGGCCGCGGTGAAGAACAGTACCCAGAACAACGCTACGCCGCCCAATTGCAAGGTCAGCAGTTCTGCAGCCAGCGGGCGGATCGGGGTGAAATAGCCGACGAAGGTCAGCCCTGTGGCCACACCAATGGCCAGCCACAGGCAGTGCTTGGCCGTGCGCCGGGCCAGTTTGTTCAGGCCCCAGGGGGCGGCGGCCAGCCTGATGCGCTTATTGCGGTCGCCCTCGGTGACTTTCTCGCACCACATGAACAGCCACGTCCAGGTACTTTGTGGGCAGCTGTAGCCGCACCACACTCGGCCGGCGTACACGGTCACGGCGAACAGGCCGAAGGCACAGATGATCAGCAACGCCGATAGCAGGATGAAATCCTGGGGCCAGAAGGTCGCGCCGAAGATGTGGAACTTGCTGTTGGCCAGGTCCCACAGCACGGCCTGGCGGCCGTTCCAGTCGAGCCAGGCGGTGCCGAAGAACAGCAAGAAAAGCGCGCCAGCGAAACCCATGCGCAGGTTGCGGTACAGCCCGGTGAAGCTGCGGGTGTGAATGCCGCTGTCCGTGCGGCGCGGTTTGACGCTGGCCGGGGCGGTGTCGATCTCTGTGCAAAGGATTCTGTCATTCATGGGTGGGTGCTCATCAGGCCTCGATCAGGCTTGAGCACTATGGCGCCGAAACTGTTAGCAGCACAGGTTCAGATTTAGCGCCAAAAACCATAGCAGATACCGCGCAGGCGTCGCCGGCCCCTAGATTACCGAGCCTGGAGTGCTGGCCTTCAGGTGCCTGCGGCTATCCACCGCACCTGCTACGGTCAAGGCGTCGGCCTCGGCTTCGGTGATGGGCACGCGTTGACCGCCGTGCAGCGCCACCGACATGCGCAACTGTTCGTCGGTAATGATTTCGATATCCGGGCCAGCACACTCGATACGCAGGTTTTCACCAGTCAAGGTGCAACGGCGGGTGGCTTCATCGATTTCAACGGGCATGGTCAGGCCTCCTGGGTGGGTTACAGGGTGGACCGCGAGGGGGGCGGGGTCGTTGCATCGGCGGGCTGAGTGGCACTTTGCACGGCGGCTGGCGGTCAGTGTCTATACACAGCAGGCCCGGCTGCTTGCAGGCACACCCTGCGCACTGCCGGGCAGGTAGCACAATGCTCAGCATGGGAACCAGGCAATGGAGCTGATCTGGCAGGTAATACAGGCAGAGTTCGCCGATGTGACCGATGCGAGTGAGGTCACGCGCATTCTTTTACGGCTGTTGATGGCAGCGGTGCTCGGTGCAGTACTGGGGTTCGAGCGCGAACACAGGGGCAAGTCGGCGGGCGTACGCACGCACATGCTGGTATCGCTGGGGGCCGCGCTGTTCGTGCTGGCACCGAGCATGGCCGGGGCCGATGCACAAGCCCTGAGCCGGGTGATACAGGGTATCGTCGCCGGTATCGGCTTTCTGGGTGCGGGCACCATCCTCAAAGGCAACGGCAAGGACACCAGCCATGTGAAGGGGCTGACCACGGCCGCAGGTCTGTGGATGACCGCTGCCATTGGTACGGCCGCTGGCATGGGCCGCGAAGCCACAGCGCTGATCAGCACGGTGCTGGCCCTGCTGGTGCTGGCCACGATGCCGGTGCTGGTGGACAAGTTCGAGGGGGAAAACGAGGATAAACAGAAGGAGGAAGAGGGCAGGAAGCACTGAGGGGAGCCGAAGCTCCCCTCAAAGCGTTGTTGCCTGCTCTTTTTTTATTATTGGGACTGGCCTGTTGTTGTTTTTGTCGGCGTGTCCGGGTGTTGCGGGCGACCCCCATGCGGGGTCAAGAGCAAACGTATTTTTTTGAGCGCTGACCTGCTTTCATCATTGCTGATCCGAACCTGGCTGCTGCTACCTCGAGGTAGTTTTGTTGTTCTGTGCCAGACCGCGGGGCGGGCCCCTGAAAAGACTGCCTACTCCAAAAAAATCTGCTTGCTGCGCCTCTGCCGTGTTGTTCTTGTTATGTCAGAGCCGTTATCTGTTGTTTTTATTGGGTGTCGCATTTTTTTTGTTGTTGTACGAAAGATATAGCAGGCAGCGTGCCAACTTTTGAATATCCTCTAGAATCAAGCAGTTAGCAGATTTTGAAAAAATGTAGGCCCCGAATTTTTGTCGATTTGTTTCCCTGTTACCCGATTTTTCGCTGTGGAATGGGGGGCGGTAACACTCACCCACACCTCTGTGACACCTTCATGACCTACTGCGCCATGCGCGCCCGCGCCACCCGTGAACCGTTGCTGCGGCCCAGTACCTGGCTGATGCGCTGCCCAGCGGCAATCAGCCTGTCCAGGTCGATGCCGGTTTCGATGCCCAGCCCCTGCAACAGGTAAAGCACATCCTCGCTGGCGATATTGCCGGTGGCGCCTTTGGCATACGGGCAACCGCCCAGGCCGGCGACCGAGCTGTCGAACACATTGATGCCTTCGAGCAGGCTGGCGTAGACATTGGCCAGGGCCTGGCCATACGTGTCATGGAAGTGCCCGGCCAGTTGCTCGCGTGGCACCTGCGCCGACACCACCTCGAACAGGCGCCGGGTGTCGCCGGCGGTGCCAGTGCCGATGGTGTCGCCCAGCGATACCTCGTAGCAGCCCATGTCGCGCAGCTCGCGGGCAATCGGTGCCACCTGCTCGGCGCTGACCTTGCCCTCGTAGGGGCAGCCCAGCACGCACGACACATAGCCACGCACCCGCACACCGTGGCTGCGGGCAGCTGCCATGATCGGTTCGAAGCGCTTGAGGCTGTCGCTGACCGAGCAGTTGATGTTGCGCTGCGAGAACGCTTCGGTGGCCGCGGCGAACACCGCCACTTCCTTTACCCCCGCGGCCAATGCGTCTTCAAAACCGCGCAGGTTCGGTGCCAGCGCTGCATAGGTAACGCCTGGGCGCTGCTGGATACCGGCAAACACTTCGGCCGAGCCGGCCATTTGCGGGACCCACTTGGGCGACACGAAGCTGCCCACTTCAATGTAGGCCAGGCCCGCTTCGGTGAGGTCGTCTACCAGGCGCACCTTGGCGCTGACGCTGATGGGTTGGGCTTCGTTCTGCAGGCCGTCGCGGGGGCCGACTTCGACCAGGCGCACGTGGTTGGGCAGGGACATGGTGGTTTTCCTGTGGCGTTCAGCGGTTGTCTGTGTTGTTGAGGGTGGCGGCCAGTGCTTGCTCGCAGCGTTCCTGGGCCGTGTCCAGCTCCAGTTGCATCTGGTGAATGTCGAGCAGTTGCTGCTCCAGCTGGGCGCGGCGTTCGGCGATTTTCGCCAGCATGCTGTTGAGCTGTTTGAGGTTGCCGCTGGTGGGGTCGTACAGCTCGATCAGCTCGCGGCACTCGGCCAGGGAAAAGCCGATGCGCTTGCCACGCAATATGAGCTTCAGGCTGACCTTGTCGCGCGCCGAATAGATACGTTCCAGGCCCCGGCGCTCCGGGCTCAACAGGCCCTGTTCCTCGTAGAAGCGGATGGCGCGGGTGGTGATGTCCAGTTCGCGGGACAGGTCGGAGATGCTGTAGGTCTGCGTGCTCATGCTGGGGCTCGGGCGGAAGTATCCGGGTATCCTGAGGCCAGCTTGACGTAAACGTCAAGCAAGCGCGAGCGTGGGCATGGCCTGCGGACCTGGGGCCAGGCAGGCCGGTCATTCAGGCTGCACTGCCCGCCGATACGCATTGGGCGTTTGCCCACTCAGGCGCTTGAACCAGCGGGCAAAGTAGGTGGGGTCGCTGAACCCCAGGCTATCGGACAACTGGCCGATGCTCATGCGTGTGTAAACCAGGCTGCGCCGCGCCTCGAGCAACAGGCGCTGGTGCACCACTTGCAACGCCGTCTGCCCGCTCAGCGCCCGGCACAGCTGGTTCAACTGCAGGCTCTGCACATTCAGCCGTGCGGCGAATGCCTCTATCGACAAGTGCTCGCGGTAGTGCGCTTCGACCAGGCGCAAATACTGCCCCAGCAACTGGCGGTCGCGTTCATCACGCGTGCGCGGGGCCTGCCCAAGCTGCTGACGGCGGCTGATCCACACCATCAGGGCGGTCACCAACGCCTCCAGCATGGCGGCCCGCGATGGGGCGTTGCCCTGGTATTCCTGCTGCAAGGTCTCGATCAGACTGCGCAGGTGCGCGCGATCCCGGCCCAGCGGGTAGCTTACCGGCTTGGACAACACCGCCAGCGGTGCGCCCAGGCGCTGCTCAAGGTTGGCCACCAGCGCGGCGCCAAAAGTGAGCACGTGGCCCTGGATGTCGGCACTGAAGCGAAAGCCATGCACGGTCAGGGGTGGCACCACCTGGATCGCGGCTTCGCTTAGGGCAGTGCGGGTGCCCTCGATTTCCACCTGGGCCTGCCCGCGTTGCACGTACAGCAATTGAAACAGCTCGGCATGTTGGTGGGGCTTGATCTCCCAGTGGTGCAGGCGGCTGCGTGCCGGGATCGGCTCACAGTGCAGCAGGTCGGTACCAGGCCAGGCCTGGTTTTCCCCATACAACTTGAACAGCGGAACGCCGGGGAGGGTGGATTTCATCAGCTTTGGCCTGTCCGTTAATCGAACGTTTTTTGTAAAAGTGCAGGTTTTGCATGGAATAGCACAGCTCAGTTGGGGTTTTTGCCCGTAAAAATGCAAAGGCAAACCCTAACAGCAGATGCCGCGCCACCGCCAGTGCAGGGCCGGTATCGTTCCAACAGAGACAACAACAATGAAAACTCAGGTTGCAATCATTGGCGCGGGCCCGTCGGGCCTGCTGCTGGGTCAACTGCTGCATAACGCCGGTATCGACACGGTGATCGTCGAGCGCCAGACCGCCGAGTACGTGCTGGGCCGCATCCGCGCCGGGGTGCTGGAGCAGGGCACGGTCGACCTGCTGCGCGAGGCCGGTGTGGCCGAACGTATGGACCGCGAAGGCCTGGTGCACGAAGGTGTCGAGCTGCTGGTTGGCGGGCGCCGCCAGCGCCTGGATCTCAAGGCCCTGACCGGCGGCAAGACGGTGATGGTCTATGGCCAGACCGAAGTTACCCGTGACCTGATGCAGGCCCGTGAAGCCAGCGGGGCCCCCATCTTCTATTCGGCCAGCAATGTTCAGCCGCATGAGCTCAAGGGCGAGAAGCCCTACCTGACCTTTGAAAAAGACGGTCAGGTCCAGCGCCTGGATTGCGATTACATTGCTGGGTGTGACGGCTTCCATGGGGTTTCCCGGCAGAGCATTCCCGAGGGTGTGCTCAAACAATACGAACGGGTATACCCCTTCGGCTGGCTGGGCCTGCTGGCGGATACACCGCCGGTCAACCATGAACTGATCTATGCCCACCACGCCCGCGGTTTCGCGCTGTGCAGCCAACGTTCGCAAACCCGCAGCCGCTACTACCTGCAAGTGCCGCTGCAAGACCGTGTCGAGGAGTGGCCCGACGAGCGCTTCTGGGGCGAACTGAAAGCGCGTTTGCCTGCCGAGGTGGCAGCGGACCTGGTCACAGGCCCGGCCCTGGAGAAGAGCATCGCGCCGCTGCGCAGCCTGGTGGTGGAACCGATGCAGTATGGCCACCTGTTCCTGGTCGGCGATGCCGCGCATATCGTGCCGCCAACCGGGGCCAAGGGGTTGAACCTGGCAGCCTCGGACGTCAACTACCTGTACCGGATTCTGCTCAAGGTGTATCGCGAGGGGCGTACCGAGCTGTTGCAGCAGTATTCGCCCCTGGCCCTGCGCCGGGTATGGAAGGGCGAGCGTTTCAGCTGGTTCATGACCCAACTGCTGCACGACTTCGGCAGCCACAAGGACGCCTGGGACCAGAAGATGCAAGAGGCTGATCGCGAGTACTTCCTGACCTCGCCGGCAGGTTTGTTGAACATTGCCGAAAACTATGTGGGCCTGCCGTTCGAAGAGGTGGTTTGAGGCTGCCGCTTCCCGCTGACGAGGCCGGGAGCCAGGAAAATCGCGCAAAAGCTTGAACTCGGGTTTGGCCATGACCCACAGTGGCGGGCTGAATGGGTGAAGCAGGAAGCACGCGATGACATTTTCCAAGCCACTGCTTGTGGCCCTGTGGCTGCTGGCTGCCAGCGGGGCGGCGAAGGCCGAGCAGGCGCTGCCAGTTGCACCGGAACTGGCTTCCGGGTACCGCACCGGCCTGCAGCCGGTGCACGCCAGCCGGCACATGGTGGCCGCTGCCAACCCGCTGGCCAGCGAAGCGGGGCGGGCGATACTGCGGGCCGGTGGCAGCGCCATCGACGCTGCCATCGCCATGCAAATGGTGCTGACCCTGGTCGAGCCGCAGTCCAGTGGCATTGGCGGTGGGGCTTTCATCCTGTATTGGGATGGCGAGCGCGTGCAGGCATTCGACGGCCGCGAGGCAGCCCCGGCGGGGGTCACGGAACAACTGTTTCTGCAGGCCGATGGTGAGCCGATGCCGTTCCGCCAGGCGCAGATCGGTGGCCGCTCGGTGGGGGTGCCGGGTGTGCTGCGGGCGTTGCAGATGGCCCACCAGCGCTATGGCAAGCTGCCCTGGCGCGACCTGTTTGCACCGGCCATCGCGTTGGCCCGCAGCGGCTTTGCGGTTTCCCCGCGCTTGCACACGTTGATAGCGGGTGACCCGTTCATTGCCCAGTCACCGGCCATGGCGCGTTACTTTCTGGATGAACAGGGCAGGCCCTTGCCAGTGGGGGCTACCCTGCGCAACCCGGCGCTTGCCCAAACCCTGGAGCTGATCGCTGCGCACGGCGCCGATGTGTTCTATAGCGGTGAGATTGCCCAGGCCATGGTGGCCCAGGTGCGCAGCCATGCCAATCCCGGTTACCTGTCGCTGCAGGACTTGCAGCAGTACCAGGCCAGGCAGCGCGAGCCGGTATGCGGCCCCTACAAGGCCTGGCAAATTTGCGGCGTGCCGCCGCCGTCTTCCGGCGGGGTAACGGTGTTGCAGACCCTGGGCATCCTTGAAGCCGCTCAACGGGCCGTGCCTGCGCATGACCTGGCTGGGTTGCGGCCGCAGCCCACTTCATCCCCGGCGGGCATTGAAGCAGCGCCAATGGCCGTGCACCTGGTCGCCGAGGCCGAGCGCCTGGCCTATGCCGACCGCGCCCAGTACCTGGCAGACAGCGATTATGTGCCCGTGCCGGTCAAGGCCCTCACCCACCCGGCCTACGTGGCCAGCCGCGCCGCCTTGATCGGGGCACACAGCATGAAACGTGCGCGCCCAGGCCAGCCGCCTGGTGTCGACCTGGCCCTGGCGCCGGACCGCTCGCCCCTGCGCATTTCTACCTCGCACCTGAGCGCAGTGGATGACAGCGGTCATGCCCTGGCCATGACCACCTCGGTCGAGGCCGCGTTCGGCGCGCACGTGATGGTCAGGGGCTTCCTGCTCAACAACACCCTGACCGACTTTTCGTTCATCCCGCAGGAGCGCGGCCGGCCTGTGGCCAACCGGGTACAACCTGGCAAGCGGCCGCTGTCGGCCATGGCGCCGACCCTGGTATTTTCCCGCGCTAGCGGGGAGCTGGTGGCCAGCCTGGGTTCGCCGGGGGGCTCACAGATCATCGGTTACGTGAACAAGGCACTGCTCGGCCTGCTGGATTGGCAACTGGACCCGCAGCAGGCTGCCGGCCTGCCCAATTTCGGCAGCCGCAATGCCGGCACGGAAGTGGAAGCAGGGTTGGCCAGCCCGGCACTGGTCCGCCAGTTGGCGGCCTGGGGCCACAAGGTCACGCCAATGACCATGACCAGCGGCATGCAGATCATCCAGCGCACCGCTGACGGTTGGGCCGGAGGGGCCGATCCGCGGCGCGAAGGGGTCGCCCTCGGCGACTGAGCGGGGCGTTGCAGGGCCTGGGATAGCGTGATAGAAGTCTGTCTTGTCATTCATTAGTTGAATACCAAGATGTCCAATAGCGCGAAATCGAATAGGGCCCTGTTCGACCTTGACCTGTTGCGCGCCACGGTGGTGGTGGCCGACTGCGGCAGTTTCACCACCGCGGCCGCGCGCCTGCATTCCACCCAGTCGACCATCAGCCAGAAGGTTCGCCGCCTTGAGGACATGGTTGGCCACCGGTTACTGGTACGCGGCAACCGCGACGTGCTGCCAACCGACGCCGGGCAGACCCTGCTGGGCTATGCCCGGCATATGCTGGCGCTGAACGACCAGATGCTCGAAGCCTTGGCCGGGGCCATGGTCGGCACCACCGTGCGCCTGGGTGTGCCGGAAGACTTCGTCGGCGGGCGGACCACCAATGCGCTGGCGGCGTTCAGCCGCCTGCACCCGCAGGTAAAGCTGGAGGTGACCAGCGGCCTGTGCCGCGACCTCAGCCAGGCCTACGACAACGGTGAGCTCGACCTGGTGCTGCTCAAGCAGCGGCGCAACACCCGCGAGGGCGTGGCATGCTGGCCAGAGCGCCTGCAGTGGATCGACAGTGCCCGCGCGCCGGCGTTCGAGCTGGACCCGGTTCCGCTGGTGACCTTTCCGCCACGCGGCCTGTACCGCGAAGACATGATCAATGCCATCGAGGGCATGGGCCGGCGCTGGCGTATCAGCTTCACCAGTTCCAGCCTCAGTGGCATCCAGGCGGCCGTGGCCGATGGCATGGGCGTCAGTTTGCTCCCGCCGCGCGCGGCGACAGGCGAGCACCGGGTGCTGGGCGAGGGGCAGGGGCTGCCGGAGATCGATAGCTATGAAATCGTTATTGTTCACCGGCCGACCGCTGACATCATGGTCAAGGCCCTGGCCGAGGTGATGACTCAATTGCTGGCCAGGGGCGGCATCTAGCCCAACGAGAAAAGTGTTTCAGGCTGTGGCGCGATGGAATGTCTGGCAGGGCCGTGCAGTCCCACCGTTAACGTGGGCAGTACGCCCAGCAACCCAAGCCATGGAGACGCACTATGAAAACAGCTGCATTTGTCGCTTTACTGGCCAGCGCCGGGTTGGCCCAGGCGGCCGAAACGGTCGAACTCAAGCTGGCCGGCCCCGACGGCCCTGGCAAGTCCATTGGCACTATCAGCATCGAGCAGAACAAATATGGCACGTTGCTCACCCCCGACCTGAAGGACCTGCCGCCAGGCGTGCACGGCTTCCACCTCCACCAGAACGCCTCGTGCGCACCGGCGCAAGACGGCGGCAAACCTGTGCCAGCGGGCGCTGCGGGCGGGCACTGGGACCCGGATTCCAGCAACGCCCACAAAGGCCCCTATGATGACAGCGGTCATCGTGGCGACTTGCCGGCGCTGTATGTGGGGGCCGATGGCAAGGCCACCTATCCGGTCCTCGCGCCGCGGCTGAAGGCCACCGATTTCAAAGGCCATGCACTGATGGTGCACGCCGGCGGTGACAACCACAGCGACCACCCCGAGAAGCTGGGTGGCGGTGGAGCCCGGGTGGCCTGCGGGGTCGTGCAGTAAACGCTTGCCCGTGCGCCTGAAACAAGGTCGCCCCTGCAGGTTCACGCAAACCTGCGGGGGCGGCCTTGTGTCGGGAGCAGGGCGCCATGCGCCCCGGTGCCTCAGCGCTTGGGGTTCAGCGTCAGGTGCACGTGACGGTTCACGTCCTTGTACAGCAGGTAGCTGAACTTCCCTGGGCCACCTGCGTAGCAGGCTTGCGGGCAGAAGGCGCGCAGCCACATGAAGTCGCCGGCTTCCACTTCGACCCAGTCCTGGTTCAGGCGGTACACCGCCTTGCCTTCCAGCACGTACAGGCCATGCTCCATCACGTGGGTTTCCGCGAACGGGATCACGCCGCCGGGCTGGAAGGTGACGATGTTCACATGCATGTCGTGACGCATGTCGGCCATGTCGACGAAGCGGGTAGTGACCCAGCGGCCTTCGGTGCCCGGCATTTCAATGACGGTGGCGTTGTCACGGTGGGTCACGAACGACTCAGGTGCGTCCAGGCCCTCGACTTTCTGGTAGTGCTTGCGCAGCCAGTGGAAGGTGACATTGGCTTTGCTGTTGTTGCGCAGGCTCCACTCGGCGCCTGGCGCCAGGAACGCGTAGCCGCCTGGCACCAGGGTGTGGTGCTTGCCTTCGACGGTGATGTCCAGTTCGCCTTCGACGATGAACACCACGGCTTCGGCATCAGGGTCCAGCTCAGGGCGTTCGCTGCCGCCTTCCGGGGCCACTTCGACGATGTACTGTGAGAAAGTTTCGGCAAAACCGGTCAACGGGCGGGCGATGACCCACATGCGCATCTTGTCCCAGAATGGCAAGTGGCTGGTGACGATGTCACGCATCACGCCTTTGGGGATGACGGCGTAGGCTTCGGTGAACATGGCACGGTCAGTCAGCAGCTCGGTTTGAGCCGGGTGCCCACCGTGGGGGGCGAAGTACGAATGGTTCGACATGGACAATCTCGACTTGTTGTTCTCTCCCCGTGCCGTGAACCGCACCGGCCGGTGCGGCGCAGGGGATGTGGCGACAGAATAGGGTCGAGCGCGCGCCATGCACAAATTAAATGTTGGAATACCCAGGATTCGATCGCTGAATGCGCGTTCGCACGCAGGGGCTGCCGAGCAGATAATTCCGACATATTTTTCACATTCCCTTGTTAGGATCCCCCGGCATTTCCAAGGAGCCCCCCTTATGCCGTCTATCCTGCGCAAGCGCAGCACCCGAATCGTCTTCACCGCCACCACTGGCCTGCTCGTGGCCACATTGGGCTTTTTCGCCTGGCAAAGCTTCTATCCGGTGCAGGCCGCGGCAGGTTGGAAAGTCGGTGTGCTGCACAGTGACGTGACCAAGGCTGCGTCACTGTTGCCGCAAGCCGATGGCAGCCTGCTGGTCAGCCGCGAGCTGGACGACGGCCGCGGCAGCATCCTCAAGATCGCCGCCGACGGCGCCCGGGTGGTAGTCATCAATAACCTGTCCAAACCCGACGGCATGGTCGCGGCCCAGGGCGGTTGGGTATTCAGCCAGGAGGGCGGTGCCGCGCCCGTCAGCCTGGCCCGCAATGGCAAGGTCACGCCGTTGTTCGATGGCGACAGCGTGCAAGGGCTGTGGAACGACGGCAAGCACCTGTATGCCATCGAAGACCGCAAAGGTAACGGCCGCCTCATGCGCTACGACTGGCAGAGCGGGCAACTTGACATACTGCGTTCCGGCCTGACAGAAACCGAAGGGCTGACACGCTGTCGGGGCGACCTGTTGTACACCGAAAAAGCCAAGGGCACCGTGCGCGCCCTGGCCGACGATGGCAGCGACCCGGTGGTGGTCGACGGTTTGCGCAACCCCACGTTCCTGTACTGTGACCAGCGTGGCCTGTGGATCAGCGAGGACAACACGCACCGCGCCCGGCTGCTGCGCATCGCTGCCGACGGCAGCCAGCACACGGTGCTGACGTTTCTCAAGGCGCCCCAGGCCATCATCGCCGACGGCAAGGGCGGTTACCTGCTGGCCGAGGGCGGACGCGACCGTGTCTTGCACCTGACGCCGCCAGCAGAGCCGGTCACGGCCCAGCGCTAGTCGCAACAGCGTGCTTCCCTGCACGGCCGTGCTCACGGATAATCCCCCACATTCCAATAAACAGCCTGTGAGTGGGTATGAGTGATTCCGTAGTCGGCCTTGGCCAGCCTGAAACCGAAGGGGGGCGCAGAACGCGCAAGAACAACCCCGAGAAAACCCGCGAGGATATCCTCCAGGCCGCCATCCACGAATTCGTTCAGCAAGGGCTGGCCGGGGCTCGCGTAGACGCCATCGCTGAACGCACGGCTACGTCCAAGCGCATGATCTACTACTACTTCGGCAGCAAGGAGCAGTTGTATTGCGAGTGCCTGGTCAAGCTATACGGCGATATTCGCAAGACCGAGCAAAGCCTGGACCTGGAGTCGCTGCCGGCCGACCAGGCGATCCGCAGGCTGGTGGAATTCACCTTCGACCACCACGACCGCAATGTCGACTTCGTGCGGATCATCTGCACCGAAAACATCCACTACGGCGAATACGTCAAGCAGTCCCCGGCTATTCGCGAAATGAGCAGCCTGGTGCTCGAAGCCTTGGGCAACACGCTGCGCCGTGGGGTAGAAGAAGGGGTGTTCCGTAGCGGTATCGAGGTGATCGACCTGCACATGCTGATGAGCTCGTTCTGTTTTTACCGGGTGTCCAACCGGCATACCTTTGGCGAGATCTTCCAGATAGACCTGTCGGATGACCAGGTCAAGCTGCGGCACAAGGCGATGATCTGTGATGCGGTGCTGCGCTACATTCAGGTTGGGCAGCGCCCCTGACGCTGCGCCAGCCTGCTCAGTCGCCCAACCGCTGCTCACGCGAGGGCGGGTAGCCAAAATACGCCGCATAGCATTTGCTGAAATGTGACACCGAAACAAAGCCGCAAGCCACCGCCACTTCCATCACCGACAGGTCGGAATACTGCAGCAGCCTGCGGCTTTTGGTAATGCGCAGCTCCATGTAGTAACGCCGCGGCGATGTGCCCAGTTGGGCCTGGAACAGCCGGTCGATCTGCCGCCGTGAGCGCCCGCTGTAGGCGGCCAGCTGGTCGAGGCTGAGGGTTTCTTCGAGGTTGTTCTCCATCAGTTCGACAATGGTACGCAGGTGCAGGCTCATGGACTTCTTGGCCCCCGGCCCGACCTGGCGGTAACGGGCGCCTGAGAACGACAGAATTTCTTCCACGCCTTCGGCCAGGCCGTCACCATACAAGCGCCGCACCAGCCCCAGCATCAGTTCCATGGCGCCGTTCGGGCTGGCGGCACTGAGCCGGTCACGGTCGAGGGTGAAGCTGGCCGGAGTAATGCGGGTTTGCGGGCTGCGCTCGGACAAACTGGCACGCTGCTCGGGGTGAACGCTGCAGCCATAGTCATCCAGCACCCCGGCGCGCCCCAGGAACCAGGCGCCGTTCCACAAGCCACCCAAGGCCATGCCATGGGCCGCGCAATCACTCAGCAAGCGGTCGAGTACCGGGTATTTCAGCGGCGTACGCAAGCCCCCGCAGATGACCAGCAGGTCTGGTGACTGCAACGCCTGGGGGGACAATTCGGTGGCTACCAGTTCCAGCCCAAGGTCGCTGAGCACGCGGTCGCCGTCCAGCGACAGCGGGGTGAAACTGAAGCTGTCGGTACGCAGCAGGTTGGCCGTGACCAGCACGTCCATGGCCACGGTGAAACTGGCCATGGAGAAGTGTTCGAGCAGCACGAAATCGACTTGATAAGGGGCCTGGGCGTCGGCGCTGCTGGCCTTGAGCCGCAGCATGTTGCTGGTACTGGTCTTCTTGCTGAACTGGCGTGGCGTGGGCACTCTGAACTCCGCTTGCTGGCTGGCTCGCAGAGTGTGGCCGGTGGCTGGAGGAAAGACAATCTCCCCGGTGGCGGTGTCGTATTACAGGTCGTGTTCAGGCAACCTGTATGGCTGCAGACTTTCCCACTATGCTTTGCCATAGGCGCTTGCATGAAACGCCTGGCCCTTGAGGAACCTATCGATGAAATACGCCGCTGCCTTGTTGCTCAGCTTGTTGCCATTGCTGGCCACGGCCATGGAGCCGGGCGAACCGCTCGCGCCCTTCACGTTGCTTGACCAGCATGACAAGGCCTACACCCTGAGCGCGGACACCCAGGTACTACTGGTGGCGCGCGACATGGACGGCGCCAAGTTGGTCAAGGCTGCACTGGCCGACGCGCCCAAAGACTACCTGGAAGCACGCAAGGCCGTATTCGTCGCCGACATCCAGCGCATGCCTGCGTTGATCAGCAAGCTGTTCGCCATCCCGGCCATGCGCGGTTACAGCTATAGGGTGCTGCTCGACCGGGAAGGGCGGGTAGCCAGCCGGTACCCCGGGCAGCCAGGGCAGGTGCAGTGGTTGCAGTTGCAAGAAGGCAGATTGGTGAGCCAGCAGGCGTTCACCGATGCCGCGGCATTGAAGGCGGCGCTGGAGCGTGCGCCGCAGCAGTGAGGTGCGTTACCTGCAGGAGTGGTCAAAACAATCTGAACCCTCAGCGTCAATAACAACCCAAGCCATTACACGGCAAAGAGAGAGCGCTTATGGAAGTCGGAACGATCTGGATCATTGTCGCAGCCTTGGTCATCCTCATGGAAATCTGGGCCATCTGGAACATCATCGGCAGTGAGCGGCGCGCCGAACGCAAGATGTTGTGGGTGGTGTTCGTCGTCTACGCGCCAATCCCCGGCTTGTTGTTCTGGGCCTGGCGCGGCCCGCGCGCCGTAAAAGGCCGGTCCGTACTCGAAGAAAAATGACAGGCACAGGCATCAGGCGCTCGCGCGCCTGATACCGTCAGCGGTCACTTTCCAGCGGTCACTTTTCAGCGGTCATTTGGGCAGCACGTTGAAGCGAATGGCGGGGCCGAGGCCGTTCACCATCAGGCAGCCGTAGAACTTCACGGTGGACAGCACGCCCAGCGTCTTCAATGCATCGTGTATGAATGCGTGGAATACGCGCCCGGCATCCTTCTGGCGGTCGGCAAGCGTCGCGGCCTCGAGCGTGACCACCCCAAGCAAGGTGGTCTCGATGTGCTGGACGGTTTCCAGGCCGGTTTTCTCGCGAAGGTACGTACGTGCCTTCGCCGCATCTGCCTCATCCCCTTCGACGGTGTAAGCCAACTGAAAATCGAATTTGCTCATGGTTTTGTCCTTGGTTGCGCTAAAGCGTCCGTGCCGTGCCGTGCACCTTACCGGCATGCGCAAGTTGTGAAAACGAACGAGGTGTTCAACAATCTCATCTGTTTGTAGGAAACGACCTACTTGACCTCGAGTACCACACCATGAGCACTGGCACCACCTCGTTTGCCGGGCAAAAGGCTCGTGCCCGGCTCCGGTGTGCTGGCTTCCGGAGCCGGTTATGCCGTGTGGTATGGCGTGGTGGGGCAGGTTAGTGCGCAACAGGCGGCGACCCTGCAGCTGAGTGTGCCGGTGCTGGCCGGGTTGGGCGGGGTTGCGCTGATCGGTGAGCCGTTATCGCTGCGTTTGTTGCTCGCCAGTGTGGTAGTGCTGGGCGGTATTGCGCTGGCGCTGGTGCCGCGCCGCCAGGCCCTGCAGGCAAAGCCTAGAAAAAGCTGCGCTGGGCCTTGAGGGTGACCACGCTGTCGCAATAGGTGTTCATGCCTGAGTAGGCGTCACAGCTGGTGCCACTGAGGCTCGAGTTGCTGTAGATCAGGTTCAGGTCGATGCCTAGCCAAGGGCGCGACAGTTCCAGCGACCAGTCGGAAAAGGCATTCACCTGGCTGCCATCGCCGATGGTGAAGGGTGTGCCCAGACGGTGATGGGCGAGTTTGACGGTGAGGTCGACATCGAACAAGGGCAGTTGGCCAAAATCGGCGAACAGCGTACCGGTGCGGTTGTCGGGGTTGTCGCGCAGTGCACCGCCGAACCGGCTGCCCAGCACCGACACTCCCCCATACAGGGCTACGCTCTCGGCGCCGGCGATGTTTGGCTGGCTGTAGTGGATCAACCCCACTTCATAGCCCAAGGTGCTGTCGAAGTGGTGCTTGTAGCCCATGTAGCTGTCCAGGCGCAGGGTCGAGTTGGCCGTCACCCCCATGCTCGGGGCATATTGGCCGACGTACAGCCCACTGGGGTGGCTGAAATCCATGCCGCCATGAAACGCGCCGACCGCCGTGGGTGAAATCAACCCTTGGGCCATGCTGCGGGAAGGGGTGGTGCCGAGTGTAAAGTCGAAATCGCCCAGTTGGCGCTTCATCTGCTGGGCCAGCAGAGGGGGGCTGAACAGCAGGGCAATGCTCAGCAACAGCAGGGGCCTGAACATGGTCACCGTCCTGGAGGGCTTACGGTAGAGCGTTCAGGATACCTGCCCGAGCGGCCGCTGAAAACCATGTAGCGGCGGGTTCAGCCTTTGGTCGAACGGTCGGCATCGGCTGCCTCGGTCACCACCGGCAGGTTGCCGGCACGCTGGATCACCCGGCGTTGCTGCTCATAGTCGTCCAGCGACAGACCGCGGCGCTGCAAGGCCTCCAGCTGTAACTGGCGGGTTTCGTCGGCGCTGTACGGGCGCAGTTCAGGGTGGCTGGCACAGCCGCTGCTGATGGCGAGGGTAAGCAGGGCAAACGTGACAGTCAGCAAGCGGGCCAGGGTGTTCATCAGGTAGCTCCAGGGGCCAAGGGTGTAGGTGGCGAGGCGATGGAGCTAGGTTATGTGGTTGCCGCGCCCGGTAGAAATTGCCCCTCTCGATAGTGACTATTGATGCACGGCGCCCTGGCCATTGACGCGCAGAAGCTCAAACCTTGCAGGCTGCCGCCTGGTGGCTCGATCCATGAAAAACGGGGCATGCCAGCGATGGCATACCCCGTTTTTACACCGCAAAAGCGTTTCAGGCGACTTTGACGATCCAGCCAGCCGGTGCTTCCACATCACCGCTCTGGATGCCGGTCAGCTCGTTGTAGAGCTTCTGCGTGACCGGGCCGACCTTCTCCAGGTCGTGGAACACGTGCAGCTTGCCGTTGTACTCGATGCCACCAATCGGGGTGATCACCGCAGCAGTACCGCAGGCGCCGGCTTCGACGAAGCGGTCCAGCTTGCTGATTTCCACGTCACCTTCGACCACGGTCAGGCCCAGGCGCGATTGTGCCAGCTCCATCAGCGACAGGCGGGTGATGCCAGGCAGCACCGAGGCCGATTTAGGCGTGACGAACTCATTGTTGGCGGTAATGCCGAAGAAGTTGGCCGAGCCCACTTCTTCAATCTTGGTGTGGGTCAGCGGGTCGAGGTAGATGGCGTCGGCGAAGTTGGCTTTCTTCGCTTCGGCACCTGGCTGCAGGCTGGCAGCGTAATTGCCACCGACCTTGGCGGCACCGGTGCCCTGCGGTGCTGCACGGTCGAAGCTGGAGATCTGGAAGTTGTGCGGCTTCATGCCGCCCTTGAAGTACGAGCCAACTGGAATGGCGAAAACCGAGAAAATGAACTCGGGGGCGGTGCGCACGCCAATGTTGTCGCCGGTGCCGATCACGAACGGGCGCAGGTACAGGGCGCCTTTACCATGCGGTGGCACGAACTTTTCGTTGGCCTTGACCACTTGCTTGCACGCCTCGATGAACACATCGGTCGGCACCTGCGGCATCAGCAGGCGGGCGCAGCTGCGCTGCATGCGGGCGGCATTCTGGTCCGGGCGGAACAGGTTGATGGAGCCATCCTTGCAGCGGTAGGCCTTCAGGCCCTCGAAACATTGCTGGCCATAGTGCAGCGCGGTGGAGCCTTCACTGATGTGCAGCACGTTGTCTTCGGTCAGGGTGCCCTTGTCCCACTCGCCATTGCGCCATACGGACAGGTAGCGTTTGTCGGTCTTGATGTAGTCGAAACCCAGCTTGTCCCAATTAATGCTTTCGTTGCTCATGACACCCTCATTGTCTTGCTAATGCCCGATCGCTCGGGCTGCTGTTATATGCGCACCATGCCACCTTAATACATCCGTGGCGGATCGGGAACGGCCGGTCAAGAATTGACAGGCTGCGATGCATTATTTGCGGGTGCTGCAGGCGCAGGGACGGCATCGAGGCTGCAAGGTGATTGTCACAATATTGTCAGCGCCTGTGAGATCGAGCGCCGCCCGCGCGGCGCATCGCGAGCTGCGCTCGCTCCTACGTTTGTTTCGGGCCAG